>JAYEHY010000069.1:25762-42665 GCA_034659695.1 Campylobacterota bacterium
CTGAAAGGAGATTACTCTTTTTTAAGTTTAATCCATGAGTAATAATGTCAAAAGCATTCTCATATAGATGTTTTGTCTCCATAATAATAGCTGAAAGTGCTGTAGAAGGGAGTGCTAGTACGGCATCATCCAAATACTTTTGTTTTCCTTTATTTAGACCTTTTGGTATAAATAAGGTATTTAAATATGTAACCAAAATAGTAATAAATGGTGAGACAACTAAAACACCAATAGTATTGAAAATTGTATGAAACAAGGCAAGCTTCATTGTATAATTTTCAACGCCTATACCAATAAATAGTGCCAAATAATCTACAAGATTAGCAAGCTGATATATAAAAACAATAGCAATAAAACCCGTTATAATATTGAAAATAAAATGGGCTACTGCAAGTCGTCTTCCATTTTCATTGGATTTTAAAGCACCAAGTATAGCAGTGACCGTAGTACCAACATTGGCACCAATAGCCAAAGCCAGTGCATTGGCATAATCAACCTGTCCTGTAGCTAATGCTGTAATGATAATAGCCATAGTAGCAGAGCTTGATTGTATCACTACCGTAGCAACTGCACCAACAAGCACATAGATAAATATACCTGTGTATCCATCTATAGCATACTGAGCAAGGTTGATTCCTTCTTTTAGTGTTTCAAATCCTTCTTTCATATAGCCAATTCCAAGAAAAATAATACCAAGACCTATAAAAATGTAAGCGATACCTTTCCAACTATTTTCTTTTAAAAAAAGAGGGATAATGATACCCATAACAATCATAGGCATTGCATAAACAGAAATTTTTATTTTTAAACCAAAGGTAGAGACTAACCAAGCAGTTGTTGTTGTACCAATATTTGATCCCAAAATTATACCAACTGCTGAAGACAAGGTTATAAGTTCTGCAGATAAGAATGATATAGCAATAATAGAAATTAAACTAGAACTCTGTACAATGGCTGCAGCAAAAAAACCAGTACTAATGGCTTTTGGTGTAGTATTAGTAAAACTCTCTAATACCTTTTCGATTAACCCTCCACTAAAAGTTTTAAATCCATTTTCCATATACTCCATACCAATAAGAAAGAGTGCAATACCTCCTAAAATTGTACTAATATTTGGATATAATCCTAAAAGAAACAGTGTGGTAAATAAGAGTAATATGATTATTGGAGTAAAAAGATTTTTGTACATACTATGCATTAATATTTTGTCCCTATATCTATCTTGTATTCTATCTATGTGATTTATTTTTAATACTATTTATTGTACTCTTATACATATAAAAGAATAGTATAATAGTGTCAAAATTAGCTTGTAATAGGCTTTTAAGATTTTGAAAAATTATAAAAGGAAAATTATGGAAATAGATAATCAAAAACAATTTGAAATAGATGGTAGTATGGTTTCACTTGATGAACTTATTAAAGGCTACAGTGAATCAAAAATAAAAAACGATGCAGTAAATAAAGCAGTAAACAAGAGAAGGAATGAACAGGAACTCAAGCCATACCAGGCTGAACTGATTAAACTTCAAAAACATCTTGAAGATACAAACCAAAAGATGATTATCCTTTTTGAAGGACGTGATGCAGCTGGAAAAGGTGGAACCATCAGGAGAATCACACGATATATGAATGAGAAGCATTATCGTGTCGTAGCACTAGGTAAACCAACAGAAGAACAAAAGAGCCAATGGTTCTACCAAAAGTATGTTTCATACTTTCCAAGAGGTGGAGAGATAGTCCTTTTTGATAGAAGCTGGTACAACAGAGCCATGGTTGAATCTGTTTTCGGATTTTGTACCCAAAAAGAGCATGATGACTTCATGAAAGGTGTTAAAGGTTTTGAAAAAGACTTAACCAGACAAGGTACTATTTTAATAAAACTCTATTTCTCTGTCACAAAAGATGAGCAGGCAAGAAGATTTGAAAGAAGAAAAACCGATCCACTTAGACAATGGAAACTCAGTGAGATTGATGTACAGGCACAAGATAGATGGGATGACTTTACTGAGACAAAATATAATATGCTTAAACGTACGCATTCTCATAATGCACCATGGACTGTTATTCGTTCAAATTCTAAAGATAAAGCAAGATTTGGAGCACTGAAAGTCATTTTAAACTCTATAGACTATGAGGGCAGAGATGATACACTTGATTATTCACTTGACCCTGATATTGTTATCTCCGGTGCAAGAGAGATTGAAATTATGGATGCTCAAAGAAGTAGAAACGGTAAATTTATAGGTTAAGTATTTAGGAGAGTGTCTTAATAACTCTCTCATAAAAATCTTTAAAAGGGGGCAGTTTTAAATTGCTTTCTCTCTGTTTTGTACCCCACATTGGTTCAGGAAAATAAGAATCCTCTTCAAAACGTGCCATAATATGCCAATGCACATGCGGTACATAGTTACCAAATGAAGCAATATTTATTTTTTTAGGTGAGTAGAAAGATAGCATCTCTTTTTCAATAATATCCAAGAGATTATAAATCTCAAATTTAACTTCAGGAGGAACTTCACTCATCTCTTTATAACTATTTTGTGTGAAAATTTTAAGCCATGGAACTTCACTCTCTTCACTCTCTATTTTGATGTGATTATTTTCATAAATTATTGACATTATCGAATCCTTTTAATAGTATTTTTTTCTAATTTATAAATAGCAGAAGCAGTTTTTTTTGACTCTAAGGGAGTAATGATAACATCTGAATATTTTTTAGCAAAATCTTCATCATACATGGCAGCACTTAGATTAGCAGAGGTTGTATATGTCCATGATAAACGTTTAAGCAAAAGTAAATGGTGTTTATCGTCTATAATACGGTAAGAGTTAGCATTTGGCATAATAAAAGTGGTTTTTTTAGACCTTCTTATACGATTTTTATGTATTTTTGGTACTCTTGTAAATGATTTGAGTACTTTAAGAGAGGTGATAGCTTTAATATAATGTTTATAAGGTGGTCGCTGTTTTATTTGAGTAAGCTTCTCTTCATTTTGTGAAATGAAACCAATAGTTGTATCAGTTTTTGTAAGAAAAACAAAATCTTTAAACATTTAACTCTCCAAAATGTGAGTATTTCTACTCACATAAAATAGTAACTTATACACTAAAGTTTATGATAGGTAGTCTTGTAGTGCTTTTGGCTCTAAAATACCACCTGTTGCCTTAAGTTCCTTAATAGCAAGTGCCGTTGCTTTTGCCGCTGCAATGGTTGTAAAGTATGCAACATTATTGGAGAGTACAGACTGTCTAATAGTTCTTGCATCCGTTTTACTTCCTGCATTATCTGAAGTGTTAATAGCAATAGCTATCTCTTCATTTTTAATCATGTCATCAATGTTTGGACGACCTTCAGAGATTTTAAGTACCTTGGTAGAAGCTACTCCCGCTGCTTCAAGAGCAGTATGTGTTCCAGATGTTGCTACTATTTCAAAACCTAAATCTGTAAACATTTTACCCACTTCACCCGCATATAATTTATCATCACCTGTAAGGGAGATGAATAGTTTACCTTCAAGAGGAATATTATTTTTACTAGCAAATTGACTTTTGGCAAAACTCATACCAAAATTATCAGATATACCCATTACTTCACCAGTAGATTTCATTTCAGGTCCTAAAATAAGGTCAGATCCTGGTAATTTATTGAAAGGGAATACCGCTTCTTTTACTGCAACATGACTTTTAAGGTTAGGTTCCATAATTTTCTTATCAAAATTAACAACATTAAATGTATCATAAAATTTAAGTGCCTCTTTTAAATCACCTTGAATCATGACTCTTGTTGCCACTTTAGCAAGAGGTACCCCTGTTGCCTTAGATACAAATGGTACAGTTCTTGATGCTCTAGGATTTACCTCAATAAGGTAAATTGAACCTTTATGAATAGCATACTGAATATTCATAAGACCTACCACACCAAGCCCAAGAGCAATAGCAGCAGTTTGTTTTTTTACCTCCTCTTGAAGTTCTTGAGAAATAGAAACAGGAGGAAGAGAACATGCTGAATCACCAGAGTGAATACCTGCCTCTTCAATGTGTTGCATCACTGAACCGATGTAGACATCTGTACCATCACAAATTGCATCAACATCAAGCTCTACAGCATTGTCAAGAAATTTATCTATAAGTACTGGTGCATCATGTGAAACAGAGACCGCTTCATCCATGTACTGTTTGAGTTCATCATCATGGTAAACAGTTTTCATACCACGCCCACCAAGCACAAAAGAGGGGCGTACAAGGACAGGGTAACCGATACGGTTAGCCACTACCATTGCTTCATCTTTTGCGAATACTGTACCATTATCTGGTTGCTTTAGTCCAAGGTCATTAATAAATGCCGAAAAAAGTTCTCTATCTTCTGCAAGATCAATCACTTTAGCCGTTGTTCCAGAGATATTTGCACCAATTGAAGTAAGCTTTTTAGCAAGTTTTAGTGGTGTTTGTCCACCAAAGTGAACGATGACACCATCTGGATCCTCAATATCAATTACATTTCTTACATGTTCAAAGTCTATAGGTTCAAAGTAAAGAATGTCAGATGTATCATAATCAGTTGATACTGTCTCTGGGTTACAGTTATACATAATAGATTTTACACCCATATCTTCAAGTGCAAAGGCAGCATGAACACAACAGTAGTCAAACTCAATACCTTGACCAATACGGTTAGGACCACCACCTATAACAAGTACTTTTTTATCTTTAGACTCACTCTTCTCCTCTTGTGGCAGTTTGCTAATGTTTGTTGTCGAATAGAGATAGGGAGTAAGTGCTTTAAACTCAGCAGCACAGGTATCTACTTCATTGTACTCAAGTTGTATAGCCATCTTTTCTCTAGCATTGTATATATCATTTTCTGTAAGGCTAAGTCCCTCTTTATTGTTGATAACTTCTGCTATCATTTCATCAGAAAAACCTTCACTTTTTACTTCACGAAGTCTTGTAGCATCAGATAGGAGTGCTATATCCATCTCTTTTTCTCTAAGAGCAAGCTCTTCAAGCTGATAAAGGAACCATCTATCGATTTTACAAAGATCAAAGATAGCATCTACACTCATACCGCGTCTAAGTCCTTCAAACACATAAAGCATACGGTTTTCACTTGGTCGTCTAATCTCTCTAACAAGCTCTTCCCCATCACACTTAATAGGGTTAAAACCAATAAGTCCAGTCTCTAGTGAACATAGAGCTTTTTGTACGGACTCTTTAAATGTACGGCCCATACTCATGACTTCTCCTACAGACTTCATTGCAGTAGTAAGTGTCGAGTTTGCCATGGGGAACTTTTCAAAAGTAAACCTAGGAAGTTTGGTAACAATATAGTCAATCACTGGTTCAAATGAAGCGGGAGTACCCGTAATGTCATTGGTAATTTCATCAAGGGTAAATCCAACAGCAAGCAGTGTTGCCACTTTAGCGATAGGGTAACCTGTAGCCTTTGATGCAAGTGCAGAGGATCTTGAAACTCTTGGGTTCATCTCTATAACAATCATTCTTCCCGTGTCTGGACAGATAGAGAATTGAACATTAGATCCACCTGTATCAACACCTACTTCACGCAAAATCTTGAAAGAGGCATCTCTCATATTTTGGAACTCTTTATCTGTAAGTGTTAAAGCAGGCGCAATAGTGATAGAGTCTCCCGTATGTACACCCATTGGATCAAAGTTTTCTATAGAACATACAATAATACAGTTATCTGCTTTATCACGAATAACTTCCATCTCATACTCTTTCCAACCGAGCATAGATTCCATGATTTCAATCTCATTGATAGGACTTGCCTCAATACCTTCTTGTGCCAGTTTTTTAAACTCTTCCATATTATATGCTACACCTGAACCACCACCTGCTAGTGTAAATGAAGCTCTACTAATGACAGGAAATCCAATCTCTTTTGCAAGTTTCATGGCTTCATCAACACTATAGGCATTGGCACTTTTAGGCAGATCCATACCAATCTTAATCATCGCTTCATTGAAAAGATGTCTGTCTTCACCTTTTTTTATAGCATCGGGTGTAGCACCTAAGAATTCAATACCTTCAAGCATACCAGCTTCATTCATATCCATAGCAACATTTAGTGCAGTCTGCCCACCCATAGTAGGTAAGATGGCATCAACATTTTCTTGTTTAATAATTTTGTTGATTACCTCAGAAGTGATAGGTTCGATATAGGTACGATCTGCAAACTCTGGATCAGTCATAATTGTAGCAGGGTTAGAGTTGATAAGAACAACTCTATAGCCTAACTCTTTCAGTGTTTTAGCTGCTTGAGTTCCAGAGTAGTCAAATTCACAAGCTTGACCAATAACAATTGGACCTGATCCGATAAGTAAAATAGTTTTGATGTCTTCGCGTTTTGGCATGGAGAAATACCTTTAATTTTTAGTTCGCTATTATACATGAAAGAGATAAAAAAAACCCTTAAAAGGGCTTTTTGATATAGAATTTAAAAAAGGTCTAAATCTGTAGATTTATATTTTACTTTTTTTACTTTTTTAGGTTTTTTCTTAATTTTTCTTTTTTTCTTTTTCTTGGGTGCAATTACCTTTTCAATAGGTGTTTCAGGTACGACAACCTCTTCTTTAGTTTGGTCAATACGACTAGGAATACTTGAAATAATAGGTAGAGTCTGATTATGTTCTACCGTACTTAAATTACTTTCATTATTATCTTTACTATTTTTTCTTGTTATGTTGTACCCAAAATTAAATTTTGTACTATTACTATCATATCCTTGAATTAAAGTAGCTTCTGCATCATTAATTAAAAAAAATGTTTTAGGGTGTAAAATATCACTATATGTTTTAATATGAGCTACTTTATAAGAACTATGTACCTCTATATCAGTTACTACACCAACAGGAAGATCCGCAAAAAAGATATTATCAAGTCCTGATGTAATTACTTTATCACCTTTTTCTATTTTATGCCATTTAGGAATAAATTTAATAATCATTCTATTTTTTTCTAATCCAGAAGCGATACCTGGTGCCTTGTTTTTACCTAAAAAAACTGAAAAACGACATTTCACATCTGATGTTAAATATCCATAAAGTTGATTGTTTTTCACCATTGCAACACCAGATACCACAGTCCCTTGTATAAGTCCATAAAGTTTATCTTCTATAAGATTTTTAGGTTTAGTAAGAATAATTTGTGAAAAACTATTGAGCTTAACATAAGAGATTGTCTCAGCAATAGAGATATTATATGCAGGTAGTTTACTAAGGTTAGGGAGGACATCATAAATATTTTTAACTTGTTTAATATAGTGTGTTTGTTCAAGAAGACGTTTACGTAAAATACGATTTTCTATACTGAGTTTCTCTATAGATTCTTTTTGAAAGATATAGCTATGACTTTTATCTTCTAAGTCTTGTGTAATATTTTGATAATTTTGTTTCATAGGATTAATGAAACCTAGAAGCATATTACTAATATGTTTATCATTTTTTGTTAATAATACTGTTATGACTAATAACAGTATTATCCCAGCGATAATTTTAGTCTTCATATGCCATTTGTTGGAGAAGATCTAGTTCCTCTAATGCAATACCTGTACCTTTTGCTACAGCCAATAGGGGTTCTTCTGCAATATATACAGGAAGTTTTACAATGTCTGATAGATATTTATCTAATCCTCTAATAAGTGCACCACCACCAGTAAGTACAATACCATTTTCAACGATATCACCAGCAAGCTCAGGAGGTGTTTGTTCTAAAACATCTTTTAGTGCCTCTGCTATCTCTTCAAGAGAATCTTTCATTGCCGCTCTTATGTGTTCAGATGTAATCTCTATAGAAGTTAAACTTCCCTCTATCTGATCTCTACCACGTACTGTAATTTGAAGTTCTTCATCTAATTGTACCGCTGTACCAATTTGTATTTTAAGCTCTTCTGCAATACGATCACCAATAAGAAGGTTAAAATTCTTTTTAATGTAATCAACAATTGCCTGATCTAAATTATCTCCAGCCACACGGATAGATTTTGAAATAACAAGACCTCCAAGTGAAATGACACCTATTTCTGTGGTACCTCCACCAATATCTACTACCAAGTTACCGTTTGGCTCTTTTACAGGAATTCCTGCACCAATAGCAGCTGCCATAGGTTCTTCAATAAGATAGACATATCTCGCTCCTGCATTTTCAGCAGAATCTTTTACTGCACGTCTCTCTACTTGTGTTAAACCGTAAGGAACACAGATAATAATACGTGGAGAGAAGAAACCTTTTCTTCTATGTGCTTTTTCAATAAAGTAACGAATCATCATCTCAGTTACTTCAAAATCTGCGATAACACCATCTTTCATAGGGCGTATTGCCTTAATGTTACCAGGTGTTTTACCTACCATATCTTTTGCTTCCTGACCTACTGCTAAAATATTTTGTTGTCCATGCTTATCATATTGAATGGCTACAACAGAAGGTTCATTAATACTGATACCTTGTCCTTTAACAAGCACAAGTGTATTGGCTGTTCCTAAATCTATAGCTAAATCATTAGAGAACATACCTAGTAATTTTTTAAACATTTTTTATCCTTTTACGCAGTTTTTTTATTTTTAATATAAAGAGGTTTTTCACCAGTGACTACTACATCTTTTGTAATTATCACTTCATATCCCTCAAGTTCTGGTAGTTCGTACATAATATCAAGAAGTATCTCTTCAAGTATTGAACGTAAACCTCTTGCACCGGTTTTTCTATCTAATGCTTTTTGTGCAATTAAAGAGAGTGCATCTTCTTCGAAACTAAGATGTACATTATCAATTTCAAAAAGTTTTTGATACTGTTTTATAAGTGAGTTTTTAGGTTCCATTAAAATACGTACCATATCTTCTTTACTGATTTCACCAAGTGTAGCAAGAACATGAAGACGACCTATAAGTTCTGGGATAAGCCCAAATGAAACAAGATCGTCTGATTCAACAAGATGAAGAAGATTCTCTTCTTCTTTTTTTGAACGCTTCTCTTGTCCAAAGCCCATTGAATTACTACCAAGTCTTCTTTTGACAATATCATTTAGTCCATCAAATGCACCACCACAGATAAATAGAATATTTGCAGTATCTATTTGTATGAAATCTTGATTAGGGTGTTTACGTCCACCTTTTGGTGGAATATTTACTACAGAACCCTCAATAAGCTTAAGAAGTGCTTGCTGTACTCCTTCTCCAGATACATCACGAGTAATAGAACGGTTTTCACCCATTCTAGCAATTTTATCTACTTCATCAATAAAGACAATCCCTTGTTCTGCACGTTTGGGGTCACCATCTGCTGCCATAAGAAGTTTAGTAAGAATATTCTCTACATCTTCACCTACATAACCAGCCTCAGTAAGATTAGTCGCATCAGCAATGGCAATAGGTACATTTAAAAATCTAGCAATTGTTTGTGCCAATAGTGTTTTACCTGATCCTGTTGGTCCAATAAGCAGTACATTAGATTTTGAAATTTGTGTATCATCATCTTCTATATGGTCTTTAAAAATACGCTTATAGTGGTTATAAACAGCTACAGAAAGTGTTTTTTTTGCTTTCTCTTGACCTATGACATATTGATTAAGTAATTCATTAATCTCTTTAGGTGTATAAAGTGTTTGTGTCTCCCAATCTTTTTGTGTCTCTTCTGGCTCTTCTTCACCAAAAAGAATTTTATAGGCAGAAATTACACAATTTGAACAGATATATGCACTTTCACCAGCAATAAGAGGGTTCTCTTCACTCTCTTTTACTTCACAAAAGCTACATGCTTTATTTGACATTCTTTATCCTCATATTATTTTATTCTTGTAAAAGGTATACCTCTTTTAGAGGCTTTAATAAACTCACAAAGCTGTTTTACTTTTTCTGAGTTAGTTGTATTTAGAAGTGTTTGTGCTACTTCCTGTAAAGGTTTCTTCTCTTCAAAAAGCTCTCTATAGGCAGACTTAAGTGCATTTATCTCTTCACGTTCTATATTTCTTCTAAGTCCCGTAAGGTTAAGACCACGTAAAGTAGCACGATTTCCTTCAGCTAAACAAAAAGGAGGTATGTCCTGGGCAAGAGCAGAAGCACCACCAATCATAGCATAGTCACCAATATGTACAAATTGATGGATTGGTGTAAGCCCACCAACAACTACATGATTACCAAGTTTAACATGACCTGCAAGTGTTGCTGCATTTGCCAAGATACAGTTATCTCCGATAATTACATCATGTCCTAAATGAACATAACCCATAAGAAGATTTCCGTTACCTATTTTAGTAACAGAACCTCCTCCTTTAGTTCCAGGATTTAAAAGGGTGAATTCTCTTATTGTATTATTATCACCAATAATAAGTTCTACATCTTCACCTGCAAACTTTAAATCTTGTGGTATAGTACCTATAGCAGCATTGGAGAAAATATGGTTATTTTTTCCAATGGTGGTTTTACCCTCTATTACCGTATGAGAAGCTACAGTGGTATTGTCACCGATAGTAACTTTTGAACCAATATAGGTAAAAGGTCCAATAGTAACATTACGACCTATGATAGCACCATCTTCTATAATTGAAGTAGTATGTATTGAAGACATAGTCTAAAACCTATTTATCTACAATCATAGCTTTAAGTTCAGCTTGTGCAACAACTTTACCATCAACATACGCTTTTGCTTCAAGTTGCCAAACTGGACCTTTTTGCTTCAGTACACTGATTTTATATATAAGTTGATCTCCCGGAGTAACAGGAACACGAAACTTCGCTTTATCAATACTCATAAAATAAACTACTTTATTTTCAATATCTTCTTGTGTCACATTATCCATACTCTTAAATGCAAGTACACCACCAGCTTGTGCCATCCCCTCAAGTATCATTACACCTGGGTAGATAGGGTGATCTGGGAAATGTCCTTGAAATACAGGTTCAGAAATAGAGATATTCTTAAACCCTTCTATAGACTCACCTGCTGTAAGTTCTGTTATCCTATCCACTAATAAAAATGGATATCTATGTGGTAAAATATTTTGAATGTCTACTACGTTATAAAGCACTAAAAAACCTTTTTTTAAAATTCCTTTATTTTACCGCATTATTGGTAAAAAAATGTTTAGAGTTTAATTAATGACTCTTTTACATCACTATAGGTTTTACTTTTACAAAGAATTTCTATTTTATTTGAGGGTATCTCTTCTACTATAATTATCATAGAGAGGTTATAAAAATCCGTACTAATACTTTTACGTACCTCTAACTCTTTCTTAAATGGAGGAGGGTTATATATCAGGTCAACCACTGTATTGTATGAAGTATGAGCCAATGTATTGTAGTACGCTAAGGTAACAAAACATACCTCATCACGATTCATATGATACACTTCACCAATAGCATACTCAATTTTACCTCTGCTATACTCACCTTTAAGTGTAGAATATGGTAGAATGTGTACAGGAATCACCTCTTTTCTTACACGTACAAGCCCCATAAGTAAACGCCAATTTAAAAAACGTTGCTTAATGATTTTATGAGTGATACCTTGCTCCTCTAGTTTCCATCTTTGCTCATACATCTCTACACGCTCTTCTATGGACTCTGGTTGTATCTGTTTGCTAAGTGGTACAAATAGTTCATCATTAAGCTTGTTTTGTTCTTCTCGTTGTATGTTGAGTCCAAACATACAACCACAGTAGTTTTGACGATAAAGAGCATCTTTTTTTGCTAAAATATTTTGTTCTTGTGTTCCAGAAGCTTTACGGTAATCAGGAGCGATAAAAGTAAGTCCATACTTCTTGGCCCAAACCTCTCCTACATTTTGAAGTTGTTGTAGTGATTTTTTGGGGCTGGTGAGTAGAGTAGAGGTAAAAAGTTCTTCCTTTAATTCACTTGCTTTTATTGCAGAAATTTCAAAACGTCTATCGAAACAGACAGAACAGCGTGAACCTTTTTCAGGTTCATGCTCTAAACCTCTTACTGTTTCTAACCAATTTTCTACATCATACTCGCCCTCTATTAACGCTATATCAAGCATCTTACAGCTTCTTTTTACATCGAGTAAACGTAGGTAGTATTCAGAGTAAGGATGAATATTAGGATCATAAAAAAATCCTATAAGCTTCTCATCTGGATACTCCTCTTGAAGTTTTTGTAAGAAGTAGTGGCTGTCAACGCTACAACATATATGTACTAACATGACATATCCATAATAATTTTTGCTACATTTTCAGAACTTCCATGCTTAAGATATTCTCTTAACTCTGTTGCTTTGTTTGTAAATACTTCTCTGTTAGTATCGTAGTACTCCTTAAGTAAATTTTCTACTGTTACCTCTTCTTGAAGTATCTCTTTATGTAAAGTTGTATTGTTGTAGTTTGTTAAAATAATATTTGCAAGACCTACTTGTTTGATGCCAAGTAATTTCTTACCTATAAAAAAATCTACTTTTTTAGCAATGTAACTTAAAGTAAATGGAGTACCAATAAGAGCAGCTTCTAAAGTAGCTGTACCAGAACAGATAAAAGCAAATTCTGATTGAGCTAGAGCTGTATGGGTATCTCTACTTATTTCAAATTCAGAGATATCACCATAGAGTGTGTCTATTTTTTCATTAGAAAAGCTATTAGGTATGATAAGTATTGCTTTTTTATTAAAGAGCTTTTTTCTTACCTCCTTAAAGATGGGTAAAAGTCTGTTTATCTCACTTTTTCTACTCCCAGGCATAAAAGCAATGGTATCTGCCTTAGCGTGATAGCTTACTCTAATTTCATCTAACAAAGGGTGGCCAATATACTGGGCTTTATTTTGGTAAAAATCTACTTCAAAAGGGAGTATACCTAAGAGTTTATCACAGTACTGCTCTAATTTTTTTACTCTTTTAGGACGTGAAGCCCATATTTGAGGTAAAATATAATAGATAATCTCTTTATTAGGGTAAGCAATCTTAAGTTTTTTTGCTAATGGCAAGTTAAAGCCTGAAGAGTCCATAAGAAGTACTTTATCGGCATCTTTGGCAAGTTCTACCATCTCATCTGCAACTTTAAAAAACCAGTGTAATTTTTTAAGAGCATCAACCACACCCATAATTGCTAGTTCACTTATGTCATAAAGTGGTGACCCCTCTTTTATGGTTTTATCGAAAATACCTAGTAGTTCTACTTCTCGTGTATATTTTAATACCTCTTTTAAATGAAGGTTTGATGATGGTTCAAGGGCTGAGACTAAAAGTTTCATAATGTCACCCATCCTGCTACTAAAAATGCTACAGAGGCCAATGCTCCACCTATAAGTGCATAAGGTAATTGTGTTCTTACATGCTCTATGTGGTCACACTCTGCTGCCATGGAGGAGATAATAGTGGTGTCACTTATGGGAGAGGCATGGTCTCCAAATATACCACCACTTATCACAGCTGCAATGACAAGTGGAATGTCTAGTCCCATCGTAGCACCCAGTGCCAAGCCAATAGGCATCATAATAGAGAATGTTCCCCAACTTGTTCCTGTAGAAAATGCCGTTATACTAGCCACCCAAAAAATAAGAAGAGGAATGAGAATAGAAGAGATATTTCCACTTAAAATGTGAGATAAGTATTTAGCAGTACCTAAATCACCTATGACCTTTCCTATGAAAAGTGCAAAAAGAAGTATCATTGTAACAGGTATCATCTCTCCTAGACCCTCATAGAAGCCTTTGAAATACTCTTTATGAGTTAACATTTTGGTACTAACATAGTATATATACATAGAGAGTAGGGTAATAATAACAGCATAGTAAACAGAAGTTGAACCAGAGCCTTTAAATATATCACCATCTCCAGTAAAATAAAGCCCAAGAGGTACTGAAATTACCATGATTAACAGTGGTAATAACATAGGTAAAGGTGTAGCATTACCTTCATGTTTAAAGTGTTCTTCATTGTACTGTTTGGGAAGAGAATCTTTTATTGGACCTATGTTAATATTTAAAAATATGACAAAAAATACAATAATTAAAGTAAATATAGCATAGAAGTTATAAGGGATAGATGCCACAAGTAACGATATCGCATCACCTGAAATAACATGAGAGTCTATGGCAGTTACAATAAGACCTAAAAGCAATGCACCCCATGCATTAAGAGGGATGAGTGAGCAGATGGGAGCAGAGGTAGAGTCACATATATATGCTAATTTTTCTCTACTCACACCATTTTTATCACAAAGTGGTTTGGCTATAGTTCCTGCAACTAAGGAGGTAATAGAAGATTCTATAAATATCACTACACCTATAATGTATGCTAAAAACATTGCACCTTTGGGAGAGTCTATTTTTTGAGACTTTCTACTAAGATATGATATAAAATGGTTGACTGCACCAGAGAGGGTAAGTAGCTTAATAATAGCACCTATCATAAGTGCGAACAGTAGAGTTTTTGCTATCCATCCTTCAGATAAAAGAGCAATTACTCCATCAAAAAGAGCAATAAATGCAATGAATGGATTATACCCATTAAGTACAAGTAGTCCCGTAAAAATACCACCTATGAGTGAAACAATTACATCTTTAGTTATAATAGCTAAAACGATTGTAAGTAATGGGATTACTATTGATACTATTCCATATTCCATAAAATACCTTATAATTAATAAAAAGGATTATAACACAATGAAGAAAATTTTGCTTGGACTCTTTTTTACTTTTACTACAATGCAAGCCCAAATGGCAGATACTAAACAACTACTGGTAGTAAGTACAAAAAATTGGTCAACCTCCAATGGGTTTATGCAACGCTATGAAAAAGTAGAGAAGTCATGGCAAAAAGTAGGTAAATCTATTGCCATTAAATTAGGAAGAAATGGTTTAGGATGGGGGATTGGTCTACACCGAACACCCAAAAATGCTAAATATATTAAAAAAGAGGGTGATGGGAAAGCCCCTGCAGGTATCTTTAAACTAAAACAAGCTTTTGGCTATGCTCAGTATAGTATTGCCTACCCCTATACTGTCTATAAAAGAACCGATCACTGTGTTGATGATGTAAATTCTAAGTTATACAATAAAATCGTAGATAGTAAAAAGATACAAAAAGATTATAAAAGCTATGAACATATGAAGCTTCGTACAAACTACTATAAGTATGGTATTGTAGTAGATCATAACAATATTATAAAGGGAAAGTCTAAAAAGGGTGCAGGGTCATGCATCTTTATACATATAAAAGATAAATCCACTTCAGGTTGTACCATTATGAGTGAAAAAGAGATAAAAGAGATATTGAACTGGTTAGATGAGGCCTCTGAACCACTCTTAGTTCAAGGAGTTGAGAAAGATATAAAAATGCTTATTTCACAAATTCCTCTATAAGTTTATTCTTAATTAAGTTATAAGTTTGTAAGATATAGATATCTAACTAGTAAAAGGAAAATTATGAAAAATAAATTTGGAAAAATGGTTCTTATCGTAGTATTGTCTGTCCCTTTTGTGTTGAGTGCGGTAGATACGGTAAAAGTTAATAGTGCTACTATACAGCATGTAAATAAAATACCTACAAGAATAGCTAAAATATCGTGTCCTAGTGGTTGGTCAAAAGTTTTAGATATCTCTGGAATTAAAAGTAAATGGAGTGAAAATTCTCCAGTAGTAACATGTAAGCCAAGAAGAGGACAAGTGATTAAATGTCCAGAGGGAACATTTTTTTATGTTAAAGGTAATGAGAATAGTGATGGCTATAATAATGGTGAAATAGGGTGTCATACACCAGTATGGTAAACTAAGTTCAATAGTCTTACTCTCATTTATCATTGTATAGTTGGGAGTAAGAAGTAAAAGTTATTATCTATTAATAACTTCTAAACCTTAAACTTAAAAAACAATCTGCCCATCATTTTGCATACGCATGATAATATTTTTAGCTTTTTGGTGTCCTTGAAAAGAGGCTTTACGACACCACTCTATGGCTTTCTCCTTATTCTCTTCACATCCTAATCCCATATCATACAATGCTCCTAAGTTAAACTGAGCAGAGGCGTTACCTGCCATGGCTGCTTTTTTGAAGAGTACATACGCTTTTTTATAGTCTTGCACTACACCTCGTCCCTCTTTAAACATTGCTCCTAAGTTATTAAAAGCATCAATGTTACCTCTCTTTGCCGCCTCTTCATACCAAAATGCTGCCTCAGACTCATTTTTCTGACACCCCTCACTATTTTCAAGCATAAGAGCCACTTCAAATTGAGCTAATGGTACTTCTCTTGTTGCTGCTTCAAGGTAGTATGTAAAAGCCTTCTTAGTATCTTTTATTACTCCATATCCTCTAAAATATAGAAAACCCAAATAGTAATAAGAGGTAGGTTCTTTTTTTGCTTCTAACTCTGTATAAAGTTCAAAAGCTTTGTCATACTCTTTTGCTATCAAGGCTTTGTAGGCTTCTTGTATCATTGTTTTCTCCAAATATAATTATAAGTTTTAATGGGTGATTATACAAGAAGTTGATTAAAGGTAAAAGAGAGTAGGTTCGATTTTATTGAACCTACGAGGTTTGAGTTCCAGTTGGAATTACTGAAAATAATATAAAAATTGTAGAGATTTTTTAAAAATATGTTATAATATCGCATGGAGCAAGAGAGTTGCAACCTCTCATGCTCTACTACTTGGGCTACCAACACCTAACGGTGAAAATGATAACAAGCAGTATGACTATGACAAAAAGACGCATACGCTATCCTTTCTCTTGAGCTAGCCCAAGCCCCACCCAGCAAAAAGATAAAATCTCCCTTGCAAACATTGTCAAATCATGCGATTAGATTATATCCAAATGATTGTAAAAATATGATATTTGATTAACATTCGCGTAGGTCGGCAGTCCCCTGACTCCGACAGATATAATGCATAAAGGAGCATTCCAGTATGTCAGTAGTTGTTGAGTTAAGGGCAACTCT
>JAYEHY010000070.1:0-4567 GCA_034659695.1 Campylobacterota bacterium
ACTCTACGGGTCAGGCGTTGAATATGCACTTTTTATAAATGTATAAAAAAATTGCGGGGAATTATTCCCGAGAAGATTAAACTTTAGAAATAGTTGTTTGATTTTCTTGTGGTAGTATAATACGTTTAGAAATGCAATAGTATAGAATTTTTGATATAATTCAATAATAATTTTCCCACATAAATGGACAACCAATGATACAACTTACAAATATAACCAAAAGCTTCGGTGGTCAGACACTTTTTCGTGACCTTAACCTCAAACTCTCACGTAACCAGAAAATAGGTCTTATAGGACGTAATGGTACAGGAAAATCCACCCTTTTTAAAATCATTCTTGATGAAGAGAGTCATGATGAGGGTGAAGTAAGCATCCCTAAGAATTACCGTATTGGTACACTTCGTCAGCATCTTGAGTTTACTAAGTCAACCGTACATGAAGAGTGTGCTCAAATACTCCCCGAAGATGAACAGTATAACTTCTATAAAATAGAAAAAATCCTCTTTGGATTAGGTTTTACCGCTGAGGATCTTGAAAAAGACCCACTAAGCTTTTCTGGTGGATACCAAATACGTATCAACCTTGCTAAACTCCTTGCTACAGAGCCAAATATGCTCTTACTTGATGAGCCTACCAACTACCTTGATATTCTCTCTCTTCGTTGGCTTAAACAGTTTATACGTGAATTTGACGGAGAGGTAATACTCATTACTCACGACCGTGAATTTATGGACGCTGTGACTACACATACTATGGGTATTCAACGTAAAGGTCTCTTTATGGTACAAGGTAGCACTGAAAAATACTACGATACCCTTACTTTACAAGATGAAACGTATGAGAAGACTAAGCTCAATCAAGATAAAAAAAGAAAAGAGCTTGAAGAGTTTATTGCACGTAATAAAGCTAGAGCCTCTACAGCTGCCCTTGCACAGTCTAAAGTAAAAATCCTAGAGAAGATGGATGAGATGGAAAGCTTAGAGAGTGAAACATCTCTAAACTTTAACTTTAAATATAAGGATACCCCTGCAAAAGTACTCTTTAGAGCAGAAGAATTAGGCTTTGGGTACACAGAAGATAATCTACTCTTTAAAAACCTCACCTTTGCACTTGAAAATGGACAATGTCTTGCTATTATAGGTAAGAATGGTAAGGGTAAATCTACACTACTTAACTACATAGCAGGGGAACTAGCAAAACAACAAGGTGAACTTACTTTTCACCCCTCTACCTCTATGGCACACTTTGGACAAACGAACATTGAGAGACTTAACACCAAGCATACTATTATAGATGAAATCTCATCAGTAGATAAAAAAATAGGCTTTGCAGAAGTACGAAGTATTTGTGGAACGATGATGTTTTCAGGAGAGTCAGCAGAGAAGAAGATAGAAGTACTATCAGGTGGAGAGAGAAGCCGTGTAATGCTAGGGAAAATCATCGGAACTCCTGCAAATTTACTACTACTCGATGAGCCTACCAACCACCTTGACATGCAGTCTATAGACTCACTTTGCAGTGCTATAGAGTCATTTCAAGGTTCAACTATTATGGTTACTCACTCTGAAATGTTGTTACGTAAACTAGCTACTTCACTCATTATCTTTCATAAAGGTACAGCTGAGTATTTTGAAGGAACGTATGATGACTTCCTGGAAAAAATCGGTTGGGAAGAGGAGGAGGGTACAGTTAAACCTAAAAAAACCAAACCAAAACTTGATAAAAAAGAGCGTAAAAAACGAAGAACAGCTATTATTCAAGAGAAAGCCAAAGAGGCTGCTCCATATAGAAAAGAGTTAGCATTTTTTGAAAACAAAATTGAAGAGCTAGAAGCAGAAGAAAAAAGACGCAATGAAGCACTTACAGAAGCTTCTAACAGTGGTGATAACTCGGCAATGATGGAACATTCAAAAGCCCTTGGAGAAGCACAAAAAGAGATAACTATTCTCTTTGAACGTCTTGAAGTAGCCAGTGAGATTATGGATGAAATTAATGCAAAGTATGACTTAAAACTAGAGGAATTATAATAAGTATTTCATATTTCTCTAAATTTAGCTACACTTACTCATAAATAAGGAGCAAATATGAAACTTTTATTACTAAGTATTATCATCTTTGCATCCATTGGATGTACAAAAGAGATGAATACTAAAACAACCAACCTAAAAGAAATTACACCCTCTACACAAAACAGTTTTCAGGATGTTTGGAGCCAAGTAGCTTCCGACCCTCTTAATGTTTTACCACAAGATAAAGTCTCATTTGGAAAACTCTCATCATGGGGTAAAAACATCATCTTAGAAGATGCAAACAGAACCCTACAAGAACATGCCGATATTTTACCATACTTTGACAAATTAGCCCATCCCAATGGGATTTGTCTCAAAGGCTACTGGGAAATCTATGAAGAGAATCCTTATAGTGGATACTTTAAGAACAGAAGTAAAGCCCTAATCATTGCACGTGCATCTTCTGCCCTTTCCAATACAAAAAGCGGTCAAATACGTTCATTTGGCTTTGCAGGAAAACTATTTCCCTCAACTAACAAAAAGAAAGTACATAACGAAAACACCGCAAACTTTTTTCTTATAGATGACCTAGGAGGAACCGATGCAAAGCACTACACCGATGTTTCTCTAACCAATGCACCTGAAACAAGTTTTAACAGTGAAGTTATTAAAAACTTACTCTACGCTTTAGAGTTAGCTAACAGTTTTACTAAAGTAGATAAAAGTCCTGCTATTAGACAACTTTATGAAGTTTCAGAGTTAGGAGAAAAAGAGCGTACCCATATCATAACACCTAAATGGATGAAAGTAGAAGCTAAAACAGGACAAACAGTTGATGCAAAAGATTTTCGTGATGAGTTACACATAGCTAAAAATGCTAAGTTTGTTTTTCTTATTTCTGTTGCAAGTAAAGAAGATAGTAGAGGTAAAAAAGAGTGGAAAACTATAGGAAGCATAACCTTTGACACTTCAGTAGTATCAAAATCTTGTGACCATAGGTTACATTTTCATCATCCTAAATACAGAGATGATTTAAAGTATCTCTCTCCATCTAAATGATGGAGATAAATACTGTGACTACTGCTCTGCTGTTAAGTTATTGTAAAACTTAACATACTCTGTATCACCTTCATCTCTAGCTTTCATAGCAGATCTTGGGTGTTCTACTAGTTGACCAGTTATCATGTATGGAATGCTGTATCCCCAATCTAACTCTTTTTCTAAAGGAACAATAAATTTCTCTATGAACTCTAACACAGGCAACTGCTTATACTTTGGATTTTTCAAGAAACCAATAAGAAGTTCCATAGGACAATTCCCTGCTCCTCTTCCAAGTCCAGAGATAGTACAATCTAGGAAACTTGTACCATATATCATCGCTTCTATGGTATTTGCATATGCTAACTGTATGTTGTTATGAGCATGGATACCTACCTGTTTACCATTAGGTTCAGCAACATCCAAATATTTACCTGTTAACTTCTTAATCTGCTCAGGGTAAAACGACCCAAAAGTATCGGCAATATAAATAACATCAACATTTGTCTTACCCAGTACTTCAAGTACCTCATCTAACTCATTGTCAAATGCCTTAGCAATAGCCATTACATTTACTGTAGTCTCATACCCTTTAGCATGTGCTTCTTCTATAAGCTCTATCGCTTCAGGTATTTGGTGGATATATGTTGCAATTCTAATCATATCTACTACAGACTCATCTTTAGGTAGAAGCTCCTCTTTAACCGTTCTTCCTATGTCAGACATAACTGCAATCTTCATATCTGTATCGTTGTTACCAACAATTCGTCTAATATCTTCCTCTTTAGAGAAGTTCCAAGCACCAAACTCTTTTTCACACATAAGCGTAGGAGAGTTGTTTTTTCCTATCTCCATGTAGTCAACACCTGCAGCTACACAAGTCTCGTAAACACCCTTTACAAACTCATCTGTAAAATGATAATTATTTACCAAACCGCCATCTCTAATGGTACAGTCAAAAACTTTTATATCTTCTCTAGCAAGAAGCATTGATCCATGTTTTTCTAGCATGAATTATCCTTGTATATTTAAATTAGAAAATAATATCGTGTTACTCTTTGTTTTTGAATTAAAAGTATGTCAATTTGACAGATTTTTTAGTAAATGTATAAAAGTAGGATAAAATTCTTATGTAGTCTGACTTTGTTGTGCAAGCAGCAGGTAATGACTACTGTTTGCATCTCAAGTCAAATTATGACTACGAGAGGTGGTGAATGATTATGGATTTAATCATCCTAATTATTGCGATTATTCTAGCTATCCTCCAATATCTGAATAATCGTTAAAACCATTAGAGGGAGCTAACGCTCTCTCTTCAAACATCATTTTATCATAATATTTTATTTTTGTAAACCAGTTTTTTTCATAAAAAATCCTACATCAATCACACAAAGTGTACCTGTCGTTGTGAACGACCTTATAAGCGAAGCGATTCGAGAACAACGACGATTTTTGCTTCGTTTTTCTAAAAAATGAAGAGAGAAACAAAGCCACAAGTAAAATAATAGGGAATTTGAAAA
>JAYEHY010000070.1:4667-14438 GCA_034659695.1 Campylobacterota bacterium
GTGTACCTGTCGTTGTGAACGACCTTATAAGCGAAGCGATTCGAGAACAACGACGATTTTTGCTTCGTTTTTCTAAAAAATGAAGAGAGAAACAAAGCCACAAGTAAAATAATAGGGAATTTGAAAAAAGAATTGAAGTATGCATTACCACGTGCAACGTGGTAATGAGTTAATTTTTTAATATATTATTTTTCTTTATCTAAAAGTACAATACCAATAATTAAAAAAATTATAGCAATAGGTATTCCAATTATTGCTAAATGACTCCTATAATCTGTAAAAGTAAATGTCATAAACCATATAAAACCAAAAAATACAAATGGAAATGACATTAAATTAATAAAAATTGTAGAAACTTTTTTTATCTGGTAGTAATTTACTACTGCATTAATAATTACAACTAAAAATGGTAACCACATAGCCAACTTTCTTACTTCAGAATTTTCACTTCTAATTAAAGGGATACCTAAGAAAATAATTGCCAAGATAAGCATCAATGCAAGCTTATGTGATTTAAATATTGCTTTCATTTATTCCTACACTGAGTAATAAGTAGCACTCTTATGATGCACCACCAATGCTGTAGTACTCTGCTCTGGGTGTATTTGAAAGGTTTCACTTAACTCTATGCCGAACTCTTCTGGTTTTAGTAGGTCAAAAATGACTCTGCTCTGTTCTAGGTCTGGACAGGCTGGGTAGCCAAAGGAGTATCTGGCTCCTTGGTAGCGGTTCATTCTTACATCTCTGAGTGTTGCACCTTCGTCATCTTTTAGTATGCCTAAATCCATTCGTATCTGCTTGTGGGCTACTTCTGCTAGGGCTTCGGCTAACTCTACAGAAAAACCATGTACCATGTTGTACTCTAGGTATTTGCCTGCATCGTAGAGTTCTTTTTCGTATGCGGAGAATTTTGACCCTGCACTGACACAAGTGATGGCTATCATATCGTGTCTATCATGGTGGAAGAAGTCACTCAACGCTCGGTGAGGTTTTCGTCCTTGTCTTGGAAAGGTAAACTCTTTTACTGCTCTTCCTATGATGTTAGGTAGTGGTTCCCTGTTTGCATTGGCATCTACATTCCACCCCTCACTCTCATCAAACAGCACGAGTGTTTGATCACTGCTTCTACAGGGATAGTAACCGTAAATGATGGTTGGGTCAAACAACGCTTTGTCTATAAACTCTTGCTTCAAACGCTCATACGCAGGGTAGACGGTCTCATCTAAAAGTGTTTGGTACGCCTCTTTGGTCATCCCTTTACTTTTGTAACCCCAGTGCATCTTAATAACAGTTTTTTGGTTGACCCAGTCAAAGATGCTACTCATATCTAAATCATCTTTTCGCAGTACCCTTCTTCCCCAAAATGGCGGTGTAGGTACGGGTTGTGGTTCTGGCATTTTTATCTGCTCAAAAGGAGGGATAATAACCTCTTTTTTTACGACGGTTTCACGCTCAACCATGTCACCTGCAAGTCGGGTGTCAAGCCCTACGCTATTGTCTTCATTAAACTTCTCGATGCGACCCATAGCGATGACTCCGTCAAAGGCATCGCGACAGTAGAAGATGGGTCCTTTATAGATGGGACGACAGAAGTCATCTACAAAGCTTCTTGTCAGTGCTGCACCACCTAAAAGTACAGGTATCTCTATGCCCATCTCTGCCATAGTCTCTAAGTTATCTTTCATCACAGCCGTTGACTTTACAAGCAGTCCACTCATACCTATAGCTTGTATGTTGTTAGCTTCCATAGACTCAAGGTAGGTCTCTAACTGTACTTTTATTCCTACATTGATGACTTTAAAACCATTGTTAGATAAGATAATATCTACAAGGTTTTTACCCACATCATGCACATCACCTTTGACTGTACCTATGACGAGTGTGGTATCGGTCTCTTTTTCTTGTTTGGTAAGGTAAGGGTTCAGATAGTCTACGGTGGTTTTCATCGTCTCTGCTGACTGCAATACAAACGGCAACTGCATCTGCCCAGACCCAAATAGCTCCCCTACTACCTTCATAGCATCTATGAGGATTTCATTGACTATTTTGTCAGGATGTATCTCATCTCTTACCTCTTCTACTAGAGGTATCATACGCTCTTTGTCACCATCTAGCAAGAGTTTAGCTATCTTCTCTTCTGCACCCATCGCTTCGTACGCTTCATCTGTGCCACTCTCGTCTATCGTTTTGTCTGAAAAGTGTTCTATGAACTTAAAGAGTGACTGATCATCAGGTGAAAAGAGTAACGCTTCACACACTGAAATATCCTCTTCACTCATCTTAGCCAGGGGGATAATATGCTTCACATTGATAATCACCGAAGTCATACCTGCTTTTACACAGTGGTGCAAAAAGACAGAGTTTAAGAAAAACCGTGCATTTTTATCAAGCCCAAAAGAGATGTTTGATAGTCCAAGCGTTGAACCCACCTCAGGGTGTCTTTTGTGTAACTCCTCTATGGCATCTCGTGTCTGTATCGCTGCGTCACGGTACTCTAAGTCACCAGAACCCACGGTAAATGCCAACATATCAAAGATAAGATTTCTAGGGTCTATGCCATGACGGTTGACTGCTAAATCATAGATACGTTCTGCTATACGAAGCTTATCTTCAGTCGTTTTTGCCATACCCACTTCATCTATGGTGAGACAGACCAGTGCTGTTCCATACTTTTTAGCCAATTTACAGATGGCATCTAGCTTCTCTTCTCCATCTTCAAGGTTTACAGAGTTGATGATGGGCTTGCCACCAATGCATTTTAGCCCCTCTTCCATCGTATTTACTCTTGTGGCATCTGGCATAAGAGGAAGGGGGATTTTTTGATTATACAACGCCATAACTGCTGCCATATCTTTAGCTCCATCACGCCCTGCAAACTCAACATTGACATCGAGAAGATGCGCCCCATCTCTTACTTGTGCCTGCCCTACTCTTAAAGTTCCTTCATAATCACTAGCGATAATAAGCTCTCTAAATGCCTTAGAACCCGTAGAGTTTGAACGCTCCCCTATCAGCAGTGGTGCAGGCTCTTGAAAGAGTTCAGTTGTGTTAAAAAGTGAAGCGATAGACGGCTCTATACTACCCGTTGGCTCTTTTGGCTTAATCACTTCAACTGCTTTTTTAAGTGCTTGTATATGCTGAGGCGTTGTACCACAACAGCCCCCTAAAAAACTCACCCCATCAAAGGCTGTAAACTCTACCTGTTTAGCCGTAAACTCATCTGGTCCCATAGGGTAGTAGGTGTACCCTCCTCTGTTTTGAGGAAGCCCAGCATTTGAATGCACAGAGATGGGAATACTACAAAGTTCACAAAGTGTCTTAAGATGTTTTTTTACCTGATCTGGTCCGGTACCACAGTTAAACCCTAAAGAGAGTATCTCAAATGGTTCTAAAATAGTCACAATAGTCGCCGCGTCCGTCCCTATGAGCATAGAACCACTAAGCTCAATCGTCACAGAGACCATAATAGGCAGTTTGACTTTACGCTCTGTGTTTGCTGCTTCACAAGCATGAATGGCTGCTTTTATCTGTAGTGGGTCTTGGCAAGTCTCCAGTAAAAAGACATCACACCCACCATCTATAAGACCCAAGGCTACAAGCTTAAACCCCTCGTACATCTCATCATAATGAATATGTCCTAAAGAGGGAAGTTTTGTTCCAGGTCCTATGGAACCCAATACAAATCGTGGAGACTCTTCAGTAGAGTACGCATCACAAATAGCTTTTACATGCTCAGCTCCCTTTTTAGAGAGTTCATAAGCCCGTTCACCCATGCCATACTCATCTAGTACCCATGGCATCGTTCCAAAAGTATTCGTCTTAATGAGATCAGCCCCTGCCATCGCATAGCGTTTATGAATACGTTTAATAAGATCAGGAGCAGAATGGTTTAAAAGTTCATTACACCCCTCTTGGTCTATGCCTTTATCGTCTATCCACGCTTCTACTGGTACATCTAAATCTTGTATTTGTGTACCCATTGCACCATCTATGACGAGTGTGCGTTGTGTGAGTAATTGTTGAATAGTTTGAGTAATTGACAAGATAAATCCTTTGAATAGTTAAGATAAATACATCTTTATATTGTTGCAATTGTATCAAATAATGACATCTAGGTGGTTTAAACCCTTAAGTTCAGTAAAATAACAAATTTTTTATTTATAATAGTTATAAAATATAGGAGATTTACTATGGGAAGAAGAGTTAAAAACCTTATCACTGGTCAGAGTATTGAGATACCAGAACCCATTGATGAAGAGGTTGAATATGATGGTAAAGTGATGATAACAGAAACAGATACTGCTGGTATTATCACCTATGCTAACCGTAAGTTTATAGAACTCACAGGATATACAAAAGAAGAGACTATTGGTTCACCACACAATATTAACCGTCATCCCGATATGCCAAAAGCTGCATTTAAAGATATGTGGACAACACTAAAGTCTGGTAAACCTTGGGAGGGGCTTGTTAAAAATCTCAACCAAGATGGACGTTACTACAATGTACTTGTTTGGGCAAAACCTAAATTTGATGATAATGATAAAATTATTGGATACATCGCAGGGCGAAAGATTGCAGATAAAGATGCTATGACAAGAGCTTTAGCAAAGTATGCAAAAATGAAAGAGCAAGAGTAGATTTTCCTACTCTTGCTAAGTATTATAATGACTCTTTAGCTTTTTTTAAAGCTTCAATAACTCCATCAATATTATCTTTAGGAATATGTACTTTCCAATCTGGTTCTTGAGAATTTACCTGTAGTGCAATACCAATACTTGCTACACTTAGGCTACCTTCTCCATAAGGCTCAGAAATAGTACTAATAGTAATTTTTCCATCTTTTGTGCCACTTAATGTCATCTCATCTATATTTGTTACAGCTCCACTCATTTATAACCCTTTGTATTTTAATATATGATTTTATTATATCATAATTATGGGGACTTCTAATTTTTTCGTTTTAATAAACCTGCTATCTTTGCTTGTAACCGTAACCATATTTTATGTTCTATGGCAGGGAAACCTGCGTATGTTTTACCACCTTCAAGAGACTTAGTGACACCACCTTTACCTGCAATAGTAGCAAAAGCCCCTACTTCCAAATGCCCTGCTGCAGCACTCTGTCCACCCATAACAACATTTCTGCCTAATATAGTGGAACCTGCAAGCCCCACTTGCCCTGCGAGTAAAGTATGTTCACCTATATCACAATTGTGGGCTATATGTACAAGGTTGTCAAGCTTTGTTCCTTGACGTATATAAGTCGTACCAAATACGGCTCTATCAATGGCACAGTTGGCTCCTAGCTCTACACTGTTTTCTACAATAACATTGCCATTTTGGTAAATTTTTATATGTTCACCTTGTTTTGTATGAGCAAAACCATACCCATCACAACCAATAACTGTTCCACTGTGTATAATACACTCTGAACCTATTTGAGTATGATGATACAAAGTTACATTAGGATGAAGTAAAGTTCCTGAGCCTATTGTTACATTGTCACCTATATAAGAGCCAGCTAAGATAGTCACATTATCACCTAATGTAACATTTTTACCAAAACGTACACGTTTATCTATATCACACCCCTCACCCATACTTGGATGACCACCTTTACTCTCTAGCTTATGAGCAAAAAATTTAGAAGCTAGTGCCAGTTTCAGATAAGGTTCATCTGTAATAAGTGCCACAGTTGTAGAGGGTAATAATTTTGCATACTTCTCTTCAATAAGAACAGCCCCTGCTTTTGTATATGGAAGTTGATCTACATATTTTTCAGAATTAAAAAAAGTAAGTTGTGTAGATGTTGCTTCACTTAAAGTATGAATACCATCAATATCTATATCGTTACTTTGAAGATCTAAGCCAATATTTTGTGTGATTTTGGAAAGTTTGTAGGTCATTTAAATCCTTATGTAGGGTGCATAATCACGCACCACAACAGATAATTGGTGCGTGATTACGCACCCTACCAATAGGTTTTTACCGCTCAATAGCCACAACACCACCACGAACTACTTCACAAGGGTTATAGCGTTGCGTTGCTTCCATAAAATGTTTAATACGTGTTGGCTCATCTGCCACCATTGCAATTACCATTTCTGGTCCTACATTTACAATACCACCATTATATGCAGCACACAGTGCAGAGATATCAGAAAGATTTTCAGCAATAGGAAACTTCACTAAAACCATCTCTTTTTCAACCATCTCTTCATGCTCAATAACCTTATATACAGGGATAAGCTTATGAAGTTGTTTAGTAATCTGTTCCATTACTTTTGCTGAACCATTGGTAGCGATAGTAATATGAGACATATCACTTTGAGGAATAGGAGCAACGGTTAATGTTTCTATGTTGTAGCCACGTCCTGCAAACAGTGCAGTAACCCTAGCAAGTACTGAACTTTCATTCATTACAATCACTGAAATTACGTGTCTTTCATTTTTAGAATTTCCCATTACTTTGCCTCCGTATTACTTAGTGCTTTTTGAGGTAACATCATGTTAAACAATGCTCCACCTGATGGAACCATAGGAAGTACATCTTCAAAACGGTTAGTTTGAACATTCATAAAACATACTTTATCTTGTTTTATAGCATCTTTGAGTGCTGCATCAAACTCATCTTTGGTAGAGACATCATATCCGATGCCTCCACACGCTTCTGCCAATGCTTTAAAGTTTGGTTGAAAAGTTAAATCTGTTTCAGAGTAACGCTTCTCATAAAAGAATGTTTGCCACTGTCTTACCATTCCTAAAAAGTGGTTATTTAGTATCACATTAATAACGGGTATTTTGTACTCAGCTGCTGTAACTAACTCTTGCATATTCATGAGTATTGACCCGTCACCTGTAATATTGATTACTGTCTTTTCAGGATGTGCTCTTTTTGCTCCAAGTGCTGCAGGAAAACCAAAGCCCATTGTTCCAAGTCCACCAGAGTTTATCCATTGGCGTGGTCTGTCAAACGGGTAGTGTTGTGCTGCCCACATTTGGTGTTGACCAACATCTGAAGTGATAATAGCATTTTCACCTACTAACTCACCAAGACGCTCTATTGCCCACTGTGGCTTAATGACATCATCAGAATCAACATAAGATTGAGGATGAAGTTCATCATAACGTTTCAGTATATCTCTCCATGCTTGATAACGATCTGTATCAATACCATCTATCTGCTCTAGCATTTTAGTTACAACCTCTGTGACATCACCTACAATAGGATAATCAACATCTACAAGTTTACCGATGTTCGCTGCATCAATATCTACATGAATAATATCGGCATATTTTGCAAATTCTGAAAGTTTACCTGTAACTCTGTCATCAAATCTTGCACCAAAAGAGATGACTAAATCTGTCTCAGACATAGCCATGTTTGATGAGTAGTTACCATGCATTCCAAGCATTCCAAGAAGTAGTGGATTTTTTGCACCCAGAACCCCTCTTGCCATAAGTGTTTCAACTGCAGGTATTTGTGTCTTTAAAGCAAATTCACGTACCAAATCACTGGCATTGGAAAGCACAACACCCCCACCAATGTAAAGCAGAGGTTTTTTTGCAACTTTAATAGCATCAACTGCTTTTTCTATCTGTCTTTTATTGCCTTTATAGGTTGGCTTATATGTCGGAATATTTACCGAATCAGGATATTCAAACTCACCAATATCTACCGTAATATCTTTAGGTATATCTACAAGAACAGGTCCTGGTCTTCCAGAACGTGCGATGTAAAATGCCTCTTTAAGTACACGAGGAAGCTCATCAAGTGTACGTACCAAAAAGTTATGTTTCGTACATGGACGAGAGATACCTACTGCATCTATCTCTTGAAAACCATCTGTCCCAATAAGTGCTAAAGGGACTTGTCCAGAGATAACAACCATAGGGATAGAATCCATATAAGCTGTTGCCAACCCTGTAACGGCATTAGTAAATCCTGGACCAGAAGTTACCATAGCAACCCCTACCTCACCTGTTGCTCTTGCATATCCATCTGCTGCGTGAACAGAAGCTTGTTCGTGACGGTTCAAGATATGCTCGAACCCTTCTTGTTTGTAAATTTCATCATAAACGTGCATGATAGCACCGCCAGGGTAACCAAATACGGTCTTTACACCCTCAGCGATAATTGCTTCACACACCATTTGTGCACCACTCATTTGCATGACTACACACTCCATATTAGTATATTTTGTTTTGATTATAGCAAAATATTATTAGAGGTTGCATTCAGTTAAAATTAAATCAGAGTAAAATACTCTTTTTTAATGATTTTAATCAATAAAAAGTAACACTTTTTTCACTATACTTTTTCTATGCATTTAGATTTCACACAAGCAATTGAGATTGCAAAAAATATATCATTTTACATCATCAAGACCCTGACTTAGCAGCCTCCGTACCTGAAATGGAAAAACTTATTAATCGTGATGACCTTCTAATTATAACTCACAGCAGGATGGTACCTCTTGTGAAACTGGATATCTATGAGTATATAAAGACTTTGTCTTTTTTCTTTTTTTAAACTTTTTGGTGTAGTAGAGTTCTTGCAAAACTTGGAAGTGATGCTTCAGCTTCACCATGTGACGAGGCTAAAGCCATCGTTTCCGATAGGTTTTGCAAGATGTCTAGTGATTGTCAATACTAATTTAAATTAAAATGCACTTATCACACTATAGACACCCCTCCAGAGCCACACCTTCACGCAACCCATCATCTATGACGATACATAAATCAAACTCCAACATAATGTATAGTTGCTTATAGATAAGTATCCCCGCAGCTATGAGGTCTGAGCGTCCTATTCCTACTACTAGTTCTCTCTCTTCAAAAGGCAATGCCAGTAACTTTTTTAAGTAAAAGTCTAACTCCTCTACTTTTAAAGAGGTACCATTGATTTTTTGAGCATCATAGGTAGCATAGTTTTGTCCAATCTTCATCGCTGCAACAGTAGTAGGTATACCTGCTGTGGCTACGAATGTATCTACTTTACCTTTTGTTGCATAGACCTCATCACAAAACATTTGCATTAGTAGCATCTCTTTGGAGAGAGCATTTTGTATCTTTTCAAGTGTCTCATATGTTTGAGCTATGGTTACAATACCTATGGGGAAACTTTTCGTTATCACTTCATTTTCATAGTGAAATATAAGCTCTGTAGAGCCTCCTCCTATGTCAACAAGGAGAAAAGAGTCTGCGGTGTATTGAAGTTTGGCAAGTCTGTTTTTAACTGCTAAAAGTGTAAGCCTAGCCTCCTCTTCTCCTAAGATAACATCAAAAACTATGCCTGTCTCTTTTTTGATTTGTTCAAGAGCCATCTTACTGTTAGTTGCTCGACGTAGTGCTTCTGTGGTAACTGCTTTTATTGGTAAAGAGCTAAAATCTATCTGCTCTTTTGCTTCATTTACTGCTACGATAACTCTCTGTATGGCTTCATCATTAATGCAACCATGCTCTGCTAGTCCATCCGCTGTTTTAACAACTTTTTCATACTGGGCTATTTGTGTAGAGTTATCACAATCATACTCTAATACACGTAAAGTATTTGAACCTAGGTCTATAGCTATCATTTATATTATTCCTCTCAATAATGATTACGACAAGAAAGTCGGGATCAGGGGAACCCGACCTACTTAATGCTCTTCTTTAAAAGAAAAACCACCCTCTTTTAACTGTATTCTTATTTTCTCTTGATGTTCAATACCTTTAGTTTCTAATGCTACGGTAACATGTGCATCTCCAAACTCCAAGTCTGTAGAT
>JAYEHY010000071.1:0-14285 GCA_034659695.1 Campylobacterota bacterium
AGTATTCTTTTTGTTGCTTTTCCTCTGTTGTTTGGTTTTGCTACACCTCTTTTGGCTCGTCTAGGTAAAAATGGGGTAGCGTATACTTCTACACTTATGCAAATGTTTTTGCTTTTCTTAGTGGGATGGTTACTCTTTACAACAACTTCACATGTAGAGATTATCTCGATTGCTGCACCATTGGGTATCTCGTTTGTATTAAATAGTGTTTCCCTTATGTTTGTAGGGTTATTTACTTCATTGATGTTACTGTTTTCACTCTACTATTTGGTACACAGAAAAACCCATGCCTACAAAAGTGAAACAAAGTTTTTTATCTTAATCAATATGCTTTTAGCTTCAAGCATTGGCTTGGTATTGAGTTCAGATATTTTTAATATTTATGTATTTTTTGAAATAGCAGGTATTTCAGCATATATCCTTTCAGCCTATAATAAAACACCATTGGCTCTTGAAGCGGGGTTAAAGTACCTCTTAACAGGAGCAGTTGCCTCTGTATTTTTACTGTTTGCTATAGTGCTTACCTACATTTATGTTGGTTCATTAAACTTAGCAGTCATCGCACAAAGTTTTGAAATGCTACCCTATAATGTTAAGGTACTGATCTCACTACTGTTTCTTATAGGATTTGGTTTTAAGGTAGAGATATTCCCTCTGAATTTTTGGGTAACAGATGTTTATCAAGGTTCAAGCTCTTTGGTGAATGCTCTATTTAGTGGCATCGTAGTCAAAGCGTATCTATTTGTATTTTTTCATAGTCTATTTCTTTTCCTGCCAAATGCAGAGTTTTCCATTTTTTTACTCTATCTCGGAGCAGTAAGTATGTTGGTTGCAGAGATAGCAGGACTGAAACAAACTAACCTAAAACGACTTTTTGCCTATTCATCCTTAGGGCAGGTGGCACTTATTTTTACCGCATTTGCAATGCAAAGTGCAGAGGCAGTAGAGGGTGCATTATTTATAGTCATCGCCCACTCTGTAGCGAAGGTTATTCTCTTTTTAGCACTGAGTAGTATGGAAAAAATGCATCAAGATATAGACTTAAATAGACTCAAAGTCATCTACTCACCTTTTTTAGTAGTAGTGATGATAATTGCCATACTGTCACTTTTAGGTATACCACTGTTCGCAGGGTTCATCGGAAAGTTTTTAATATTTAAAAGCCTTGCCTCAGAGGGAATGATTACTGTTTTAGCAATGGTAGCCGTAGCCACATTTATAGAGTCTGTGTACTACTTTAAACTTATGGGCTACCTGCTACACAAGGGTGAAAAAAGAGAAGCACTTCATATAGGATTAGGCAAGAAACTACTCCTTGGATTTTTAGCACTTGTCCTAATAGTCATAGGTGTAGCACCGATACTGCTTTCAAACTTTATGCATGAAGCTGCAAGTGTAATGCTTAATGCAACAACATATATCACTTTATTAAGAGGAGCGTAAGATGGAGTTTGAACTCTATGGATTTGCAGATATCGTACTAACATTAAAAGCTACAACGCTGGCAAACTTCTTTGCTTTGTTGATTGTTTTTTCTTCTATTATGGTACTGTTTTTAGCTCCAAAATATAAACTGCATAAGCATTTTTACCTGCTTTTTTTACTACTTAATGCTTCACTCTTTCTTATTGTGTATGCTCATGACTACTTGCTCTTTTTTATTGGGTGGGAGGTGATGAGTCTTACTACCTATTTTTTACTCTCCTACAGTTTGAGTAAAGAGGCACTGCATAAGTATATACTCTTTGCTATGGCATCGGCTTTGAGTATTTTCATGGCTATAGTTATACTCTACTCTACAAAGCATAGTTTCTTATATGTAGATGCAAAAGAGAGTTTTATGGCAATGCAAAGTGGCATAAAAGTACTCTTTACAGGGCTGATGCTTTTTGGTATATTCATTAAACTAGGAGTAATAGGTTTTCACTATTGGCTTGTAGATGCGTATGAGGAGTCACATAGCCTTTTTACGCCATTCCTCTCTGCGATGGTTTCAAAAATGGGTATTTATGCACTGATAATTTTTGTGGTAAATATGACACAGCCTATGTATCTTTTAGCAATGATGGGCGTATTAACTTCTATCATTGCAACATTTAAAGCCATTCAAGAGGAGAGCTTAAAACGACTTTTAGCTTACTCTTCTATTGCTCAATTAGGTTATATTGTAACTGTTTTAGGTGTTGCAGATGGTATGGGTGGGGCTTTGTACCATGCACTTATTCATACCCTAGTAAAACTCTTACTCTTCATAAACATTGCAGGGGTTATCTATGTCACGCAAAAACATAAACTAGACCAATTAGGTGGTCTTATTTATAAAATGCCTCTCTCTTTTGTCTTTTTACTAATAGGCATTATCGTTCTTGCTGGTATGCCTCCTCTTGCAGGGTTTGCCTCAAAGTTTATGATTTATACGGCATTACTCGATGCCAAATACCTTTTACTCTTAGCAGCAGTAATGTTTTCAAGTGCTAGTGCATTTCTTTATATCTATAAACTCATTTATGGTATTTACTTAGGGCATCCTACACATCAAGTACTTGAAAAAGTAAAAGAAGTACCGCTTCATTTTCTCATACCACAAGCGATACTCTCTGTTGTACTTATAGTTTTAGGAACATTCCCTGGTTTAGTGATACCTTATTTTAACCGCATAATAGAGGAGTTAAACCTTACTATCATCTCTTTTAACAGCTATGCGACACTTATCACACCGTATGCTCAATATAATGGTTTTGTTGTAATGGGAGCATTTGGAGCTATTTTTCTGATAGTTTTATTGGTATTTATATCCATACGCTCTAAAGCAAAAGAGGCAAAAGACCGTTTTGACATTGCCTACTGTGCAGAAGAGCCTACACAAGCTACACATCTTCACTACGGATACAGCATGGGAAAAGAGTTAAAAAGAGTAGGGGTTATTGCATTTATCTATAAAAATTCAAGTAAACATTTTTACGATTTTTTAGCCAAGCAGATGCACTACTTTTCTGAAATACTAAGAAAAATATATTCGGGTAATCTTTCATTAAACTTCAATATAGCGGTGATGTTTTTGATTATTCTTCTGTTATGGAGTTTGAAATGATACTGTTTGATCTGTTACTTATGTTTGTTATTGCGTATTTTGTAGGCTTTATGTATTACGGACTTTACCGTAACATTATCGCACGTTTTCAACGTCGTTTTGGACCACCTGTATGGCAGTCTTTTATGGACTCTGTTAAATTCTTTTTAAAAGAGGAGAGTACTTCTCATGGTTGGATGTTCTACCTAGGTCCAATCATTATGATGAGTGGAGCAGTCATGACACTTTTTTTCATACCACTGTTTCACACAGGAGATGCCTTTAAAGGCTTAAGCTCTTATGGTAATCTTTTTTTAGTCTTGTACTTGTTAGTGCTTGGACCTTTAGGAAATGCATTGGCAGTGGGAACTTCTGGTAACCCCTTTGGTGTTATGGGTGTGACACGTGGACTTAGCCGACTTTTTGCCTTGGAGTTGCCTTTTTATATCGTAGTTATTGTACTTATGAGTTTAAGTGGAAGTGCAGATATTGCAACCATCGCAGCAAGTCAAACGCAGTGGAATGCTTTTGTTTACCCCCTGCTATTTATCGCAGCACTCTTTTCATTTGTAGGTATGATGGGACAATCACCATTTGATGTAGTGGGTGCTCCTGTAGAAGTCTACTCTGGACCTGCTTCAGAGTTTTCAGGTAAGTTTTTAGCCCTGCTTATGAGCCAAAGTGCCATCTTTACCTTTGCAAAATTGGTCTTAATGGTACATCTATTTTTAGGAGGAGCGAGTGGTTTTGTAGAACTTTTAGCAAAAACTTTTCTTCTCTTCTTGTTTGTCATTGCCTTTGGAGCTATCTATGGAAGATTTAAAACCCCACAAAGCATAGACTTTCTACTTAAAGTTCCTACAGCCATAGCCATAGTAGGATTACTATTGGCAACGTGGAGTTGATGGTTGATAGGAGTTTAGATGAAATTTAATGAAAAAAACTGGAGAAAACTAAAATGACTGAAGGATTCTTACAAGAACAAAAAACCCTAGAGGGTGACTTAAACTCAGAAAATTCTCATCAAAATTCTGTGGATTTTTTGATGAACTGGTTTCGTAAACAGAGTATTTTTGTTTTAGCCTACGGTACAGGGTGTGGAGCTATAGAGATGCCTCCAACATTTACAAGCCGTTATGATGCAGAGAGACTGGGCATCAGAGGAGCAGCTACACCAAGACAAGCAGATGTTATCATCGTCTCTGGGTACTGCTCTTACAAAACACTTAGAAGAATTATAAGAACCTATGAACAGATGAGTAATCCAAAGTACCTTTTGGCTCTTGGTAGCTGTACAGTAAATGGTGGAATGTATTGGGACTCTTACAATACCATCAAAAAATTGGAAGATTATTTACCTGTAGATATGTACGTAAATGGCTGTATGCCACGACCTGAAAGCATATTAGAAGGGTTTATGGCATTGCAAAAAGAGATAGCTGAGGGAAAAGCCTCTTCCTGGCAAAAGTATGAAGAGAATTATGAGTTTTACAGAAAAAACCAAGAGGCTGTTTTAGGTAAAAAAGTAGAACCCTCTTACGATGCTGACTGGTATTTGTATGAAGGAGGGTTGTAATGTTTAGAGAAATAAAAAACCGTTTTGCTACAGATGATGTAGAAGTGAAACGTAAAGATTTATACAAAGTAAATGTTGTTCGTGAAAGAGTTTTTGAACTCATAGATTTTATAGGAAACAACTATAACTATAAAACACTCAATGCTATTAGCTGCACAGATTGGCTAGAAGAGGGGCATTTTGCATTGACGTATATACTTACTACCTTGGAGAGAAATGAGACCTTTATGGTACAGACGATGATAGCAAGAGAAGATGCACATATAAAGAGCCTAAGTCAAGTATTTGTCCAAGCACAAATCATGGAGCGAGACTTGCATGAGATGTATGGAATTATTTTTGAAGGCAACGAAAACCTTAAAGAGTTGAGTTTAGAAAACTGGGTACATACCCCACCATTACGAAGAGAGTTTGATACATTAGAGTTTGTCAACAATCATTTGACTTTTCGTGAAGGACGTGATGACAATATAGACACAAAAGCAGAGTCTAAACGGCTAAGAGCCATTAAGAAAGCAGAAAAAGCAGCAGCTAAAAAAGCAAAAGAAGAAGAGGTTAAAAATGAGCAATAAACACATTACCATTTTTCATGGACCTCAGCATCCTGGTATTACAGGTAATATGTCTGTAGAGCTTGACCTTATAGGTGAGACAATACAAAAAGCTACTACACATGTGGGGTATTTGCACCGTGGTTTTGAAAAGCTAATAGAGAGACGAACTGTTATTCAAGCTTTTACCATAGTCTGTCGTATTTGTGTACCAGAGCCTGATCCTAACGAAGCAAACTTTGCTATGGCAGTAGAGGAGTTAGCAGGATTAGAAGTGACTCCAAGGGCTCAGTATATTAGGGTGTTGGTACTAGAGTTGTCACGTTTAGCCGCCCAATTTTTATGGATGGCAGGGCAGAGTGGTTCTGTTGGTCTGTATGCGGTAGGACAGTGGGCTATCGCAGACCGTGATCTCATTTTAGACCTTTTTGAAGAGCTTACAGGAGCGAGAGTTTACCATATGTACATCTACCCTGGAGGCGTAAGGCGTGACTTGCCTGAAGGTTTTTTAGGCAGAGTGACGACCCTGTTAAACTATATGAAAAAACGTTTAAAAGAGTATGATAATATTTTCATCAACAATACCAGCTTTAAACATAGAGCCATTGGTGTAGGTGTCATCACCAAAGAAGAAGCCATAGCAAATGGTTATGTGGGGCAAGTACTTCGTGGATGTGGTGTTAAAGCAGATGTGAGAAAAGATGCCCCATATTTGGTCTATGATGCACTAGAGTTTGAAGTACCTACCCAAACAGCAGGTGATGTCTATGCAAGAGCATTGGTACGCCGTGATGAGATGGACCAGAGTGTGCATATCTTAGAGCAAGTAGTGGCACAAATGCCAGCGGGTGAAGTGATGATAAAAATGCCAACCCATAGAAAGTTCAAACTACCAAAAGATGATACTTGGGTAAAGGTAGAGTCCGCACGAGGTGAGTTCGCCTACTACATGGCAGGAGATGGAAGCGAAAAGATTCGCCGCATGCAAGTAAGAGGTCCTTCACTCGTTCACGCTTATACACTTTTAGAAAAACTCCTCGTTGGAGCCGAGCTTAGTGATGTTGCACTTATTATGAATTCACTTGGTATTTGTCCTCCTGAGATTGAGAGATAGGTTAAAGCTGTTTTGGTACAATATATCTACCTTAAATACTCAAAAAGAAGACTATTGGAAGCTAAGCTTCATCAAGCTATAGTAAGTGATAAATACAAAGGAAAATCATGAAATACTCTATAGACATAAAGGGAACACTTTCCCCCTTAAGAATACTAGGAGCGTTTTTTGAGAAGCCCAATACCATCGCCTACCCTCACGTTAAAAAAGAGACGGCTAAGGGGTATCGTGGTTTTCATACTAACCTTTTAGCCGATTGTATCGGTTGTGCGAACTGTCAAGATGTTTGTATGAATGATGCGATAGATATGATAAAGACAGATAAAGAGTATAATGCTAAGAATGCTTCACAGTGTATACCTCGTATTGACTATGGAAGATGTTGTTGGTGTTCACTCTGTACAGATGTCTGTCCTCCAGATAGCTTGAAGCTTGAAGATGACTATATGAATGTGACGAAACATGCGAGTGATTTTTTGTATATGCCTAAAGATAAGGAGTAAAATATGAGACTACTGTTTTGGACACTGTTGTTGTTTATGATGTGGCTTATACTAAGTGCCAACTTGCAAATGGCAAATGTATTGGTAGGTGTGGTGGTGAGTTTTTGTATAGCTCTTCTTTACAGTAAACTTTTTACGCATAGTAAGTTTGAGTCTGTTAACCCTGTGTGGCTTATGGTTTACTTGTGGGTGCTATTAAAAAATCTTGCGATTTCAAACTATAACATTAGTAGAAGGGTGTTACGTAAAGATATGAAACTTTCTCCTGCTATTATAGAGGTAAAAACAAGTTTACAGAGTGATTGGAAAAAGCTTCTATTAGCTAACTCTATTACCCTTACGCCTGGTACGCTTACCTTAGAAGTAAAAGAAGAGAGTCTTTATATACATCTTATAGAGTATTATGATGGCGATAGTAAAGAGGCTATTATTAAAGAGTTTGAAGAGGTTATTGTTAAAATTTAGTAAGAGTTTTGGATGATTTTGTGTAAGTAGTTGAGATTGTAGGGCAAAAGCCCTACAAAGACTAGATTACAGTCTAGACTCGTATCTTCTAAGCATGAAGAGTTTTTTGAGGATTTTCTTGCGAGTTGCAATTTTCTCTTTTTTGTTCTTCTCAGTTTGCGTTTCAAAGTTTTGTCTAGCTCTTGCTTCAGTCACAATAAGGTTTCTGTCACATTGTCTTTTAAACTTTCTGTAAGCATCATCAAATGAATCACGTGAAGTTAATTTAATTCCTGGCATAAAAAAGCACCCCCTTCCTATTGGAAATTTTCAAACGATTAGCGTTCAAATATCAATAAAGTGGAGAATTATACCCAAAGTAGTTGAATTTGTGGTAAAATAAATGCATAAGCTATGGGAGTTGTGATGAAAAAATTATTTGAGACCTGTTATCCCCTAGACCAAAGATGTTATGAGCAGTATGGATTAACTGAAGATATACTAATGGAAAATGCTTCTTTGGGTATGGCTAAGTATATAAAAAAGCATTTTTCTTCAAGTCATTCGGTGCTTATCGTGGCTGGGTTTGGCAACAATGGGGCTGATGGTATTGTTTTGGCTCGTCATCTTTTTGGTTTTTGTGATGTAAAGCTTTATCTGCCTTTTTCTGTGAAGTCACCCATGGCAAAGTTACAGTTAGAAAGAGTACAAAAGATGGCTGTGCCTATGGTTGAAGATTTGGAAGAGGCTGATATTCTTGTGGATTGTCTTTTTGGGGCTGGGCTTTCTCGTCCTTTAGATGAATTGACTCAAGCACTTGTTTCTAAGATGAACAAACATGAAGCTTTTAAACTCTCATGTGATATTCCCTCAGGGATAGACACCTTAGGTAATCCTTCTCCTTTAGCATTTAAGGCTGATGTGACGATAACCATGGGGGCATTAAAAGAGTCTCTTTATACAGATATGAGTAAAGATTTTGTAGGAGAGGTGAGATGTGTTGATTTGGGTCTGAGTAGAGCAATGTATGAGATGCCCACACAGACGTATCTACTTGAAACTTTTGATATGCTTTTACCTTTTCGTAAACGTAAAAATACCCATAAAGGCTCTTTTGGTCACTTAGCAGTCATTGCAGGAGAAAAAGAGGGAGCATCACTTTTGTCTGCGATGGCATCTTTGCGTTTTGGTGTGGGTTTGTGTACGCTTGTGGGAGAGTCTACCTCTACTTTGCCTTATGCACTGATGAAAGATAGAAAGCTCCCTCACAACACTACGGCTATTGCTTTGGGTATGGGGCTTGGTGCAAAGTGGGAAAAGCTAGAAGAGGTAGTAGATGCTTCTTCTCCCATTATTTTAGATGCAGATATTTTACATCATGATAGTATCACAACCTTTTTAGAACAAAAAGAGAGAACCATAGTACTCACACCTCATCCAAAAGAGTTTGTCACTCTTTATGCTAGGGTGTTTAGAGAAGAGATTACTATACAAATGCTACAGAGTAATAGACTTGCGTATGCACGAGCATTTACCAAAGCCTATCCACATATTACTTTGTTACTTAAAGGTGCAAACAGCATTATTGCTCAAAATGCAGTGTGCTACATTAACCCTCATGGTACCTCTAAACTTAGCAAAGGTGGTTCTGGTGATGTCTTAGCAGGACTTATTGGGGCATTACTTGCACAAGGGTATAAAAGTTTAGAAGCTACACTCCACGCTTCTTTGGCTCTTAGTGCAGGAGCAAAGGCTTTTAAAGGGAATGATTATGCGATGTTACCTACAGATTTGATTGATGAGGTGGGAAGATTAGAACCTTTAGATTAAATATTTTAATGTAAAATATCTTATGAAAAAAATAGCCGTTCTTTTTAGTGGTGCAGGGAGTAACTTTGCCCATATTGTTAAGACTTTACATGGTAAAACGTGTGAAGTGGTGGTTGCTTTAACCAATAATCCTAATGCAGGAGGTATAGCCATTGCTAAAGCAAGCCATATACCTTTGGAAATTATAGACTCTAAGCAGTATGCTAAAAGAGAACTGTTTGATGAAGAGGTGGTTGTAACTTTGAAACGCTATAGCCCAGAGCTTACTGTACTAGCAGGGTTTATGCGTATTTTGACCCCTGTATTTACAGATGAAATACAAGCCATTAATCTACACCCCTCACTACTCCCTAGACATAAAGGACTCCAAGCCATAGAAAAAAGTTACGAAGATGAACATCCTCATGGTGGTGTCTCAGTACACTGGGTAAGCTCAGAACTAGATGGTGGAGAGGTTATCTTACAAAAAGAAGTTGCAAAAGAGGGGCTAACCTTTGAAGCGTATGACAAAAAAGTACGAAGCATTGAAAAAGAGGCACTTACTGAAGCTATAAGAAAAGTTTTACATTAAATTTTTAGTCATATATTTAGTGTTTTATTTTAAGTATTTTAGAAACAATTAGAGAAGCATTCTCTTCTCTTGCAGCGGTACCATTAAGTGTAGTGGTTATAAAGTTAAAAGATTACAATAAATTGGTGATGAAGTATAATACTAAATATAAGTTATAGTAACTCATCTAAAACAAGGCTAACTCATGTCAAAACGTCCAACACTGCTACAACACTTTCGCTCTTTTGCTTACCAAAATAATATTAAAGATTTTAATAAAGCTTTAGAATATTTTAGCGTATTTGGTGGTACGGGGTGGGATATTGATACCTCTAAGAGTTTAGATATACTCATCAAAGAGAAGGTGCTGAGTAACTATGAACCCATACATAATGGTATTACACGATTTACGCATGGTAATGCTCTGTATCATATGTTGTTGTCTATTATTGCTTTAGGTGAGAGTCATGAAGATGCCGTATTTAAAAAGGCTAGAGTAGGTAGAGATAAAGGGGAGGAGGCTGTGGACTATTTGGAGATGAAAAGTTTGTTAAAGTTTGACACTTCTGTGGAAAAACCTCTAAAAAGTTCTGATGGAAAATCAGATAGAGTGTTCTTTGAGTTGCCTTTCATGCGTTTTTGGTTTGCAACGGTTTCGCCTTACTACAAAAGTATTGCTACAAAAGATTTTTCTGAGTTTGAAGGAAAGTGGAGTCAGTTGAGGGGGAACTTTTCTATTTTACTGAGTAATCTTCTACTGTTAGAACTTACAAAACAAACCGTTGCTAGTAAGTTTGCAGATGACCCCATCGTCTCAATCGGTTCATACTATGACAAGCAGACTGAGATAGACATACTGGCTAAAAGAAAATCAGGAAAGATGTTAGTAGGAGCATGTAAGTACTCTACTAAGCCAGCCAAAATAAATATGATCGAGACACTGAAGCAAAAGTGTGAAAAAGCAGAACTTAATGTGGATGAGTATGTACTTTTTTCTAAAAATGGATTCTCTTCTGAAGTGGAGCAGATGAAAGATGCAGAGGTGACACTTCTCTCTTCGAGTCACTTAGCTACTTTGTTAGACAGTTTGAGTAAAGATGACTTATTGATTTATCGTAACAAGAAGTACTAAATTAGTACTTCTCGTTTTACTCGTTCCCACCCTATCCTCGGAAGTGGAGACTTCAGTCCCACCAAAAGTTTAAACAACTGGCTGAGTTATGCAAAACTTCCACTAATTCATGATTGTGAGGTGGACTGAAGTCTTCACTTCCGTAAGGTGCGTTTGCTAACCTACCTTTTTAAGAGATAACTTCCATGCATATTATAAGAAAAATAAAAGAATATTTCGATATAATACGCCACTAAATTTTGCGTGATTTAGGCTAGATAAAAGTAGTATTTAACTGTTTTTATGTGGTGTAAGAACCCAGATTCAAGAGAGAGATCTCAATTCAAACTAACTGAAAAGGAAACGATTTGCCTACAATTAACCAATTGATTCGTAAAGAACGTAAAAAGCAAGTGAAAAAATCAAAATCACCTGCTCTTGTAAAATGTCCTCAAAGAAGAGGTGTGTGTACTAGAGTTTATACAACTACTCCTAAGAAACCTAACTCGGCACTTAGAAAAGTAGCTAAAGTAAGATTAACTTCAGGTTTTGAAGTAATTTCATACATTGGTGGAGAGGGTCACAACCTTCAAGAACACTCAATCGTACTAGTACGTGGAGGTAGAATTAAAGATTTACCAGGTGTAAAATATCATATTGTACGTGGTGCTTTAGATGCTTCTGGTGTAACTGGAAGAACTGTTGCTCGTTCTAAGTACGGTACAAAAAAACCAAAAAAATAAATTACTAAATTAAGTAGTTATATTTAAGTGTAAAAGAAATATGTTAGCTTAGGAATGAGCTTGAAGCAGGTATTGTCATTTAGTCTATAATATAGGCTTACCTTAGGGGACAAGACTTGAGTAAATTATAAATAATTGAAGGAATCTCTATGAGAAGAAGAAAAGCTCCCGTTAGACCAGTATTGCCAGATCCAGTACATGGTTCTAAAGTATTAACAAAATTTATCAATGCAATTATGCTTGGTGGTAAAAAAAGTACAGCACAAAAAGTAATGTACTCAGCGTTAGAGAGAATTGAATCAAAATCTGGTGAAAAAGGTATTGAAGTATTCAACAAAGCGATGGATAATGTCAAGCCTGTAATGGAAGTAAAGTCTAGAAGAGTAGGTGGTGCCACTTACCAAGTGCCAATCGAAGTAAGACCAGTAAGACAACAGTCTTTAGGTATTAGATGGATTGTTGATGCGGCTAGAAAAAGAAATGAAAGAACAATGATGGAGCGTTTATCTAATGAATTGATGGAAGCTGCAACAGATAAAGGTGCTGCTTTCAAAAAGAAAGAAGATACATATAAAATGGCTGAAGCAAACAAAGCATTTGCTCACTATAGATGGTAAGGAACTAAGTTATGGCAAGAACTCACGTACTTAACGACGTAAGAAATATTGGTATTGCAGCTCATATTGATGCAGGTAAAACAACAACAACTGAAAGAATTCTTTTCTATACAGGTGTTGAACACAAAATAGGTGAAGTACATGATGGTGCTGCAACTATGGACTGGATGGAGCAAGAGCAAGAGAGAGGTATTACGATTACTTCTGCTGCGACTACTTGTGAATGGGCAAAAAAACAGATTAATATTATAGATACTCCGGGGCACGTTGACTTTACTATTGAAGTTGAACGTTCTATGAGAGTACTTGATGGTGCTGTATCTGTATTCTGTGCAGTTGGTGGAGTTCAACCACAATCTGAGACAGTATGGAGACAGAGAAACCGTTATGGTGTACCTTCAATCGTATTTGTAAACAAGTATGACAGAACGGGTTCTGACTTTTATGAAGTTGAAAGACAAATTAAAGAGAGACTCAAAGGTAACCCAGTTCCTATTCAATTACCAATTGGTGCAGAAGAGAATTTTCAGGGTGTAGTAGATCTTGTTAAGATGAAGGCTATCGTTTGGGATCAAGATGCTGCTATGGGTTCTAACTACCATGTAGAAGAGATTTCAGAAGAGATGATGGAATTAGCTGAAGAGTACCGTGAAAAGATGATCGAAGAGATTGCTTCTGTTGACGGACAAGAAGAGCTTATGGAAAAATTCCTAGAGGGTGAAGAGATTTCTGAAGAGGAGATCAAAGCAGGAATTAAAGCTGCAACTATTGGTATGCACATTGTTCCGATGACTGTTGGTACAGCATTTAAAAACAAAGGTGTTCAGACTCTACTTGACGCTGTTGTTGATTACCTTCCATCTCCAGTTGAATCAGCTGCCATTAAAGGTACGATGATGGATGATGAAGATCAAGAAGTTGAAGTTGAATCTACTGATGATGGTGCATTTGCATCATTGGCATTTAAGATTATGACTGACCCATTTGTTGGACAGTTGACATTTATCCGTGTGTACCGTGGTTCTTTAGAGTCAGGTTCTTACGTACATAACTCAACGAAAGATAAAAAAGAGCGTATCGGTCGTATCATGAAAATGCACGCAGTTAAACGTGAAGAAGTTTCTGAAATTTACGCTGGTGAGATCGGTGCGGTTGTTGGACTTAAATCTACGACGACTGGTGATACACTCTGTGATGCTTCAGATAAAGTAGTGTTAGAGAGAATGGATTTCCCAGATCCGGTTATCTCTGTTGCAGTTGAGCCTAAAACAAAAGCTGACCAAGAGAAAATGGGACTTGCACTTGGTAAACTTGCTGCAGAAGATCCATCTTTCCGTGTTGCTACAGATGAAGAGTCTGGTCAAACGATCATCTCTGGAATGGGTGAACTTCACCTTGAAATTCTTGTAGATAGAATGAAGAGAGAGTTTAAAGTTGAAGCAGAAGTAGGTGCACCACAAGTTTCTTACCGTGAGACTATTAAAGAGCCTGTGGACCAAGAATACAAATATGCGAAACAGTCTGGTGGGCGTGGACAATTTGGTCATGTATACCTTAAAATTGAACCACAAGAACCAGGTTTTGGTTACGAGTTTGTTGACGCTGTTAAAGGTGGGGTTATTCCAAAAGAATTTATCAAACCTGTTGATAAAGGTATTCAAGAAGCAATGGCTAGAGGTATCCAGGCAGGTTATCCTGTTGAAGATGTGAAAGTAACAGTATATGATGGTTCTTACCACGATGTCGATTCATCTGAAATGGCATTTAAATTGGCAGCTTCTATGGGATTCAGAGAAGGTTGTAGAAAAGCTAAACCGATTATTCTTGAGCCATTGATGAAAGTTGAAGTTGAAGTACCAGAAGATTACATGGGAGACGTTATTGGTGATGTTGCCAAAAGACGTGGTCAAGTAACAGGTATGGATGACAGAGCTGGAAATAAAATTGTTAACGCATTTGTTCCACTTTCTGAAATGTTCGGTTACTCAACTGACCTACGTTCAATGACTCAAGGTCGTGCAACGTATGCTATGGAATTTGATCACTACGAAGAAGTTCCACAGAACGTAGCAAAAGAGATTATTGAAAAGAGAAATAGCTAGTCTATTTTCTTTTCCAGACCAAATGAGTTTATCATTTGGTCTATCTTCTATCTTCTATCTTTTCTCTCCTTTTC
>JAYEHY010000072.1:0-2950 GCA_034659695.1 Campylobacterota bacterium
ATAAAACATTTCTCCTATTGATTGGTGTATTGGGACATATTTAATGAGGATATTGAATTAAATGACAACAATAACTTTTAATGATGCTTTATGATAAAACTAAAAAAATTGCTCAATCAGATAGCGAACATTATAATTGGCGTATGACTATAACTATATTTAACACTTCTCATCACATATTTAGTACTTTTTTAGTAAAATACTACTCTTAATAAATGCCTTAAAGGACAGAAAAATGTCAAAACCTGTTGAAGATTTAGATGAAGTTTTAAAAAATCATAAACTAAGTAAAGAAGAGTATGAAGATATCTTACAAATTTTAGATGGTCGTCATCCAAATATTGTGGAGATAGGTATTTTCTCTGCTATGTGGTCAGAACACTGTTCATATAAGTCAAGTAAAAAATACTTGAATGGTTTTCCTACAAAAGCACCATGGGTTATACAAGGGCCTGGTGAAAATGCTGGTGTTATTGACGTTGGTGATGGAATGGCTGCGGTATTTAAGATGGAGAGTCATAACCACCCCTCATTCATTGAGCCTTTTCAAGGGGCTGCAACTGGTGTAGGTGGTATTTTGCGTGACATCTTTACTATGGGTGCAAGACCTGTAGCTAACCTCAATGCTTTACGTTTTGGTACAGTAAAAGGTCAAAGTGATATTGCTAAATATCAAAGGCACTTAGTGCGTGGTGTAGTCGATGGTATCGGCTCTTATGGTAACTGTATGGGTGTTCCAACTATTGGTGGAGAAGTAAGTTTTGATGAGAGCTATAATGGAAACATTTTAGTAAATGCTTTCTCATTAGGATTGGTAAAATCAGATGAAATCTTCTTAGGTGTTGCTTCTGGTTTAGGTAACCCTGTAATGTATGTTGGTTCTAAAACAGGTCGTGATGGTCTTGGTGGTGCTGTTATGAGTTCAGACTCATTTACAGAGGAGTCAAAATCTTTACGTCCTACTGTTCAAGTAGGTGATCCTTTTACCGAAAAACTTCTTCTTGAGGCATGTTTAGAACTCTTTAAAACAGACCTTATCGTAGGTATTCAAGACATGGGAGCAGCAGGACTTACCTCTTCTGCATTTGAAATGGCGGGCAAAACAGGAGCTGGGCTTATTATGCATCTTGACAAAGTACCTGCACGTGAAGAAGGTATGACTCCTTATGACTTTATGCTTTCTGAGTCACAAGAGCGTATGCTAATCTGTGCTAAAAAAGGTAGCGAACAGGCTATTATAGATATCTTTGAAAGATGGGAACTTGATGTTGCTGTTATTGGTGAAGTCACAGATACATCACGTATGGAACTTATGTGGCATGGTGAAAAATGTGCCGATATGCCTATTGCTCCAGTAAGTGAAGAAGCACCTGTTTTAGACAGACCAACTTCAAGACCTAAGTATTTAGATGAAATCAATGCTAAGAGTGTTGATAGTTATGAAAAAGTAGCAGATCAGGAAGCGTATGAAAAACTTCTCTCTTCACTAGAAGTGGTAGATAAAGCATGGGTCTATAACCAATATGACTCTATGGTACAGACCAATACAACAAAAGCACCAGGTAGCCTTGATGCTTCATGTATTCGTATTAAAGAGAATGGAAAAGCCTTAGCGATGAGTTCAGACTGTAATCCACGCTACTGCTACATCGACCCTAAAAAAGGTGCAGCACTTGCTGTAGTGGAGTCTGGACGTAATGTTGCGATGTCTGGTGCTAGACCACTCTCTATTACTGATTGTCTTAACTTTGGTAACCCTGAGAACCCAGAAGTTATGTGGCAGTTTGCTGAGGCTTGTGAAGGTATCAAGGAAGCTTGTACTGAATTAAATACGCCTGTAGTAAGTGGAAATGTATCTCTTTACAATGAAACAAACGGTATCTCTGTCTACCCTACTCCTGCCATAGCGATGGTGGGACTTAATGAAAATGAAAACAACATCTTACCCTCTGTTTTTCAAGAAAATGGTAATAACATCTTACTTTTAGGTGACACAAAAGGCGAGTTTGGGGCTTCTCTTTACATTAAAGAACTTCATGGAGAGACAGCAGGTTCATTGCCTCATTTTGACTATAGTGAAGAGCTTAGACTTTGGGAACTTATTATAGAAGCAAACAAAAAAGGTTTACTTAAAGCAGCAAAAGATGTAAATGTTGGTGGTATCGCTATAGCACTCTCTAAAATGGCAGCAGTCTCTAACAAAGGTGTTGTTTCCCAACTCGCACTTAATGAGAGTAGAGATATCTTTGATGAGACACAAAGTAGAGCTTTAGTAGAAGTTGCAGAAGAACATGTAGAAGCATTTGCAAAGATGGCATTAGATTTAGGTATCAAAGTAGAAAATATCGCTAAAATCGGTGGAGACAAGGTAAAAGTAAATGATGTAGAACTTTCACTAGAGAAAGTCAAAGAGATTTACTTCACAACATTTGCAAAAACAATAGAACAAGATTTGTAAGCGTAAGGGTCATACATAAGAGCATTACCAAAATGCTCTTATCAGCTATTTTCCAAAAACTTTACCTAAAATATTTTCAATTTGAGTAAGTGAAGTTTTTTCCATGGTTATGTTGCATTTTGGACAGCTACGCATAAACTCCATAGGGGTTAAAGCATCACTTTTAGGTCTTACTATTTCAGAATATCCACACTTCGGACACACAAATTTAAACGGTTCTGGCTGTATCATGTTTTCTCCTTATTTATCGCCATGCATACGCAGTAATGAGTGTTACGCCTGAAAATACGACTATCAAGCCGCCTTTGTCCATAACCTTGAGTAGTTGTGACTTAGGTGCTTTTTTTGTACGCAGTAACTCTTTTATGCGTTTTGTTCCTAGTTTTATTTTATCACCACTTAGCTTACCATACTCTAAAGTAAGGTCTATCATCTCTTTGGTAATGCCTCTTTGTCTTGCTCTTTGGTTGATGTGTAAAGTTTCTATCATGT
>JAYEHY010000073.1:0-2929 GCA_034659695.1 Campylobacterota bacterium
ACTTATCTTTGTCACAATAATTAGAAGCTATACTTTAAATTTGTATAAATGTATCGTCCAGGCTCGTTCATGAGCATAACATTGGCATCTGGAGTTGTTGGAAGTAGGATTAAATCATTATAAGTATTTGACACGGCATACGTTGTATCAAACACATTATCTACACCTACAGTGAGTTCAAAACCACCCCATGTTTTACTTCCTTTAAGATTTAGGATTCCATAAGAATCTAACTCTTGTTCACCATTTTCTGCATCAAAGTTTGTCCAAGCACCAGAAGCAATTAATTCTGCTCTAACTGATAACGTCTCATCAAAGTCATAGTTTGCAGCCGCATTAAATTTAAATGGTGGGATTTCAGACATATCCGTTCCTGTTTGTCCTGCTAAAGGGTCATCTTTCTCACCTCTTTGGTATGCCATACCATAGTCAAAATAGAGTTCAGCCGTTGCCATGAATGTACCGCTTAATTCAAAACCATAAACAGTAGCATCTACATTTTCATATCTATTTTGCATATTATTGCTGTTATAAGCAATAAAGTTCTCAAGCTTAGAGTAAAATGCTTTCATCTTAATTGTTGCATTTTCAAATTTCTTCTCATACCCAATATCAAATTCATAATTGATAGTCGCATCAAGATCTGGTGTACCTATAGTCTTAGCCATCATTGTACCATCTGGCATAGGCATTGGAGATCCTATCCAGTAGAGTTCTTTTCCATCAGGAACTCTTGATGATTTTCCTGCACCTGCAAAGAACTTTGTACTACTATCCATATTGTATGTAGCAAAGATATATCCATTCAATTCACTGTAGTCATTGTCTTGTTGATTTGGATTTGCAGAAGTGATAGTTGTATCATCATATCTTAACCCCAAGTCAAGAACAAGTTTATCCATAGTAATCTTGTCTTTTAGGAAAAATGCAATATTTTCAGTATCTACATCCCAAATACTATGATAAAATTTCTCAGGTAAAGGCACATCATTTTTCAAATACCCACCATCCCAATTACGTAAGGAGTAGTCTACACCAACCGTAATAGTATGATTGTCAACATCAAAACTATTTGTAATTTTTGCACCTTGCATTTTAGTATCAAGTGCATGTGTCATATAATTCACTGCACCCATTTCTCTATATTCTGTTGACATAGGATGCTCTACTGTTGATTGATAAAGCTGAATATTAAGCTCTTTAGAGTATCTTCCTAAATTTTTTGCGATGTATTCAGCATTAAATATATCTGAGTCATCATAAATAGCATCCATCTTTGAAGAAGGATATAAAACATTATCAGATCTGTTTCCTGTATAACTGAGCCTTAACTCCTGATTATCCGTAATATTCCAAAATAGTTTTGCCAAAATAGTTTTTTTCTCATAGGCATCCATATCTTTATATTTATCTTGGTATTGAGGGTTTTTTGCTGGACTTATATTACCTGCATCTATTTCTCTCTGTATTTGTCCTGCAAAATCATTACCATCACCATCTTCATACTGTCCACTTGTTTCTGTTGAAGCAGAAAGTAAAAATCTCACATTTTCTGTAATAGCACCAGAAGCAGATAAGGCAGCTTTTTTAGCTCCCCAACTTCCAAAACCAAGATTAATATCACCTTTAAATTCATCTGTAGGATTAAGTGTATGCACCTTAACATCTGCACTAAGTACCCCAAAATCTTCTACATTATAAGGACCTTCATTAATCTCAACATAATCGATATTATTGGTTAAAACATGAGAGATAGGAGGATCCATTCTGTTTGGACAGGCACCACATACCTTTGCACCATCTATCGTTACATTGATATTATCTTTTTTTTGACCTCTTACAAGAATATCATTTGAGATACCAGACCTTCTACTTAAAGCAATACTTGGGGATTGTTTAAAAAGTGCTTCTGCTAAGTCTGCTGACTTTATATCATCCCCATGTACATCTTTAATAACCTCTGTATCTACTTTTGCTTCTACCTCTATAGTCCCTAACTCAACTTGTGCTGCCTGCAGTGATAATGCACAGGCAAAAGAGAGATAAATTCCTTTTTGTATCTTTGTCATTGTAGCTCCTCCAAAATATTTGGCTGAGTATGACATTGTTATGTTAATTATCTGTTAATCTTATCGAAGTTGGTAACGAAGTGTTAAATTTACACTTTGAGGAAGTGAAATAGGAACATTTTTTGTACTAATAGGAAAAGATTTCTTCACGGCACGTTTTGCGGAGCTATGAAACACTTTTGGACCACTCACAGAGATATTACCTACTTTACCACTACGTAAAATGGTAAAACGTACTTTCACAGACCCTTGCATCCCTCTTCTTTTTGCTATTTTAGGATAACTTTTATTTCTGTCAATCTTTGCTCTTACTTTAGAAAGAAATCTATTTTTTTGAGCTTTACTACTTTTTTTACTTCCTGAGCTAGATTTCTTTTTAGCTGTAGCTTTTTTACGTACCTTTTTCTGCTTTTTTGCTTTCTGCTTTTTTGCTTTTTTCTTTACACGCTTTTTTACTTTGGGTTTAGGCTTTTTTTTCACTATAGGTTTAGGAACTACTTTTGCAACTACAGGTTCTGGAATAATCTCCTCAACTATAGGCTTCTCTTCAACCACAGGTTCAAGCTCTTCTTCAACTACAGGCTCTTCTTTTTCTACTTCTTCAGGTTCTTCCAAAACAGGAACAAGAGTAGCCAAAGAGAGATGCATTACTTTCTCTTCTGGCTCTTGATCTGCTACAAGGTATTTACTTTGCAAGTAAATATAACTACCTGCTAAGAGAAGATAAAAGAGTGTTGTAGTAAAGAGAGAAATCAAATGCCGATACTTAAACACAACTACCCTTTATAAAATTTTATAATTTGAAGAAGTGTAGCAAATATAGGTTAAAGAGATATTAATTTTAAAATCTACACTAGGAG
>JAYEHY010000074.1:0-2901 GCA_034659695.1 Campylobacterota bacterium
CCAGAGTTAACAACTAGAACAGACCACAGTTTAAAAAGCTTTTTAGGCGGTAGTAGTACTAAATCCTATGACATATATGAGGAAGTAGATCTTAATGGAACGACTCTTCATCATAATGAGCCTACAACCATAGAAGAGTGGTTAGATTCAAAAAAACCTAGTGCTGGACTTATGTATGATTCTAGTGATGTTTATAAAGAGTTCCTACCTTTATGGGAAGGTCCAGATAAAATAGCTGAAGATGAGGCAATCGCCCGACTTGTTGATATATTGTCAATAAAACTATTGGGTAAAGAATTACCTGCATTTTATAAGCAGAAGATAGTAAGTCAAGTGGATAGACGAGGCAACCCTATATTTATGGTGAGACAAGTAACACGAAACATTGTAAACTCATCGCACTTTATGATTTTAGATTAAGGAGGTTCAGATGAACAGAAGAAATTTTATAAAAAATATGGCGCTAACGGCAGGAAGTATCTCTCCTTTTTTAAAAATAGGTGGTGGACTTAGTTTAGCAGCTTCTACTCTACTTGCAGAGTCACCAACTTTTAGTGACTATAAAGCCATAGTCATTATAAACCTAGATGGTGGAAACGATGCCATGAATACATTTCCTCCTACACAAACTACTATTGATACAGGTCCACATACTGATTATGCAGATATTCGTAGAAATCTAGCAGTTGCAAATGATGATTTGAGTCTTAGTAAATATTATTTACATGATGATAAGGGACACTATAAAGTAGCAGATGGAGATGCTAATGGAGACAAACAACCCTATTGGTTGGATGATGATGTTGCACTTGGTGATGAAGGAAATATGGAGGGACAATATATAGTAGGTTCTTACCATGCAAAAGATAGCGATGGTAATTCTACAGGTCTTGGGATACACGCTTTTATGCCGGAGATTGCAAAGCTTTATGATAGTGGAAAACTCTCATTAATTTCAAATGTAGGTACGCTCATAGAACCAGCAACCAAAGCTGAAATAGACTCTGGAGCTAAAAAGATACCTCTCTTTCTGTTTTCACATCTTCACCAGTACAAAGCGGTAGGCTCTCTGCAATCAGACAGAATAGGAAAAACTGGATGGGCTGGAAGATTAGCAGATAGATGGGGGGGTTAATGGTAGCGTAGGCTTAAACCTCTCCTTTACAGGAGGTGGATTTCTTTTTAATGGTACGCAGACTAAAGGTCTCTCTTTAAGTGGTGAAGGGGTAAGTTATTATCCAAAAGATATTCATGAGTCTCCACTTATATCTATGGAAGATTATTTAATATCTGTTGATGAAGATGCAGGTGAAGCAAATAATCTCAAAAGAGTTTACAACAAAAGAATGGGTGATTCAGCAAGGTTAATTCAATCATTAAATGAACCTTGGAAATCTGCACCAGATTTTAGTACTTTCACTGCTACAAATAGCTATGGAAAACCACTTTTTGATGTAGGTGGTGAGCAAGGTGTATACCGTGCCAATTTAGGAATGAGAACACATCATGGTTTAGATGATTATATGTTTACGAAACTAGCAGAGACAGCTAAAATGATAAAAGTCTCTAAAAGTATGGGACATAAGCGACAGATTCTTAATGTTTCAGAAGCAGGGTATGATTTTCATGGGAATCAAGTTGAGGGGCATACCAAAAAGATGAGAGCTCTTAGTTTGGCGGTTAGTGATTTTTATAAAGCCATAGAAGAGATGGGTATGCAAGAGGAGGTATTAGTAGTCCTCTCGTCAGAGTTTGGAAGAACAATGAAAAGCAATGCCGATGGAACAGACCATGGTTGGGGTGGACACAGTTTTATGCTTTGTGGCGACCCAGCATTTAATGGTGGAAAAGTTTTTGGAGAAGTGATGACTGATTTAAAACTTGATGGTCCAAATGCCTATACAAATAGAGCTCGAATCATACCAACAACTTCACTAGAACAGATGTATGCACCTGCACTGAAGTGGTTTGGTGTTGATGAGACTACGATGGCTCATGTATTACCAAATCTAAGTAATTTTAGAACGGATGATACTATAGAGTCTGCATTTTTACAAGGAGTATTTAACTCTATATAATTTTATGTAAAGTTAAAGTATACTTTTCTTAATTAAACTCAAAGAAGGATTCATAATGATTGATTATATAGTTCCTATACTAGCGGCAATTGCTATCAATAACGCTACTCCACTGCTTACTACAAGCCCAAATGAAGCTTATAGTGATACAACATCTATTGAAGTAAATGGTAAAGCAGGTAACATTGTGCTTGTCAATGGCATAGAAGTTGGTATCATAAAAGCAGATGGTAGTATACTTATTTACCTTGATACTACTGAAAGTAAATCTTTTGTCATTACACTACTTGATAACTATCATAGAGAAGCTAAAAAAGTAACCTTAGATATAAATAGAAGAGATAGCCCCTCAACACCTATTCCTGAACCTAATAATATCACTGATGCTATGGCTTACAAGTTTTTAAATATGGCAACTTTTGGTGCTACACCTACACTAGTGAGTGAACTTAGAGACAAAGGTGTAGAGCAGTGGCTAGATGACCAACTTGCGATGGACTATGTCTTTAATGATGATAGCACACTACTTAAACATATGAAACTAGGACTAGAATCAAAACCCTATGATTATAATAGGTATAGAGATAAAGATGCTAGTGAAGAAGATTATAGTTTTCTTCCAACTATTGAAGCGTTTTTAGCACCTAATGAGTACTTTTTCTTTCAACTTCATGATAAAGCTGAAAATGGACTCGTATGGAATATGAGTACAATTTTTTCAGAGCAACTTGAAAGTAAAAAACAAGTGCGTCAAAGAGTAGCTTATGCTCTTAGCCAAACGGTTATCGCTTCTGAATCGGGTGATAACTTTTTCAGGATACGA
>JAYEHY010000075.1:0-2883 GCA_034659695.1 Campylobacterota bacterium
ACACCTATAAATCTTAACCTACATCAAGGAATTAAAATAAAAATCATACTATTATAATAGATTATCACTACTATTTGTTCAATTAAAAAAAGGGTTTTTATGAGATATATATTTTTACTTTTGATTGTTTTATCTGCTTTAGTAGAGGCTAAAGATAAATATATGGACAATCACTCTTGCAATGAGTGTCATGAGGAGATTTATGAGGAGTATCAAACTTCTAGTCACTCTAAGAGTTACTTTAGCAATACACTTCACAGACAAATAGCAGACTATGTGAGTAGAGAGAAGTACTCATGTGCTACTTGTCATATGCCCATGGCAGATAATATGAAAGAGCTACTCTCTGGAGAAGCAAGACCAGATAAAAGTAATAAAACCCATACCGATGGAGTCTCTTGTTTCTTTTGTCATACTGTAGCGTATGTTAGAACAGCACATAAATTTAACATCAACACTAAAGCAAGACAAGCCAAAGGGTATAAACCAACACTCTATGGAAGACTCAATAAGCCAGATGATAGTGATAAACACTCTTCTGCTTCCAATCCTGTCTATGCCAAAAAAGTCTGTATGGGATGTCACTCACATAAAATTAACGATAATAATGCAACGATTTTTAGGGCTATGAGTAAAGAGCAAGATAGCATAAGTTGTATCAATTGTCATATGCCAGAACTCTCAGGTGGAGCTGAAAAGATGGACAAAAGAGCTAGAGGAAGACATGCTAGCCATAAGTTTTTAGGTATTCATGATGTAGAGTTTAGAAAAACGGGAATAGATATTAATATTACAACTTCAGAGTTAAAGCTTACTATACGTCTTAAAAACAAAATGACACACCCACTCATAGTACAGCCTGCACGTGCAAAGTATTTAAAAATAGTACTAAGCAGAGCAGGAAAAGTAATTTGGAAAAATTATAAAAAAGAACCTAGTGAAGATAAAAAAGGGTATTTTGCTTATCGCTTTAAGAGAGAGGGGAAAGAGATAATCGTACCTGCTCATGCAACAGAGAGTCTTGTCAATAATGTAGAGGCAGAGTCAACTAAACTCTTGGAGTATACTGTACCTCTACTTCAAAAAGGAGATAAAATTTCTGTTGGACTTTATGTACAGTTGGCTAAAAGTGATTGTGCTAAAGTAATTGCACTAGAGGAGCGTAACTTAACAGAATCTTCCTTGATGAAAGAACGTATCCTTATACAAGAGTAGTTTCACTTGTAGTTCTTGGAAGTGGAGACTTTAGTCCCACCTACGCTATGCAACTTAACTAAATGTGGGACTAAAGTCTCCACTTCCAAAATGTACTATAAAATTGATATATGTCAACGGTGCTGTTAAAGAGTTTTAAGTACAATAAAGAGAATTATTAAAAAAGGATTTTAATGAAATCAATATTGTCTTTAGTGTTATTGAGTAGTATATTATTTGCCGGTACACCAACAGAGCGTGAGAAGATTTTTGTAGTAGAGCGTGAGAGTGAGTCTATTGCTATTATAAGCAAGGGGTTGACTAAGTCTCATATGACAAATGTACACAACATGAACCATGGAATTATCAAGTTTGATGGTAAAGATGGCTACCTTATAAGCCGTGATGGATATGTAGTGCGTTTTGATCCTGTGAGTGAAAAAATACTCAACGAGTATAAAACATCTAAATCTGCCATCGGCTTTGTGATAGGTAAAAACTATGTAGCTGTGGCAAATTATGATGATAAATCTGTAGATATTTTGACACGTGATCTTAAACCTATAGAGAAGATTGTCACTGGTTCTAAAAATGTGGGGATTAAAATCTATAAAGATATGATTATATTTGCTCAAATGGACTCTGACAAAGTGACTGTACTTAAAAATGAGAACAGTGGAGAAGGGTTACCAAAATTCAAGACCTTTAAAGAGTTTAAAGTAGGAGAGATGCCTTTTGATGCGATGATTAAAGAGAATACTTACATCGTAGGTTTTTTCCTTTCTAAATCTTTTGGGGTAATAGACCTTGATAAGATGGAGTTCTCTGAAATTAAAGTGACTGCTAAAGATAACAAGCCTGTACTTAAAGTACCGCATTTTGGTTTTTGGTCTTTAAGTGATGATAAAACTTTCATCCCTGCTGTAGGTGACAGTGCTGTAATGGTTTATGATAGTAAATTTAACTTTATTAAAAACATTCAAATGCAAGGGTTGCCAGTATTTACAGCACTCAGTCCAGATAAAAAGTATTTGGCTGTGACTTTTTCAGGAAAAGATTTCCCTACGATTCAAATAGTAGATACTAAAACGCTAAAGATTATTAAAACTTTTACCTTTAGTGCAAAAGTACTGCATGTTCGTTGGTCAAATTTAGATGATTATCTTTATGTTTCAGTCAATGGTAACAGTGAAGAGCGTGATGACAATAAAGTCAATGTAATTAACACAAAAGAGTGGTTCTTAGAGCGTGAGATTTATCAGCTTAAGCACCCTTCTGGTATTTTTATTTATCAAATGGGTGATGAAAAGAAATAAAAAATAAACTACAACAAATCGTAGGGTCGGTTCACCGACCCTACGAGTCAATATATTATTTTATTGTTTCAAACCCCTCTTTAATGCTTCTAACTTTCCCAGTCAAAAATAGAGTAACCGCAGCATTAAAACGTGCAAGTTTGAGTAACTCATCACTTGGATTTTCTACAAGTTCCAGTGAAGTTTCAAGTGATATACGCTCTGCTGACTTTTGGTACATGATGCCAAAATCTTTAGGATCAACTTTTATCTCTTCTATTTCTCCATTTTTTACAACAGTTATGGAGCATTTTGAAAATATTTCAGGTGTCCCCTCATTCCCTTTAATAATAATAAGTTTTTTGTAGCGGTCTTTAAAAAGTGCAATATACTT
>JAYEHY010000076.1:0-19087 GCA_034659695.1 Campylobacterota bacterium
AGGTGATGCTGATGCATAATCAGTAGGCTCTCTAAAAATAGCATTTTAGTTACACTTCTATTGATGATGTGGTAGTGACCTACTATCTCTATATGGGGTTTACATGGCATAAATTCTCCTCTTCTGGTTTTATATAGTACAGAGAAGATTAGCATAGCATTAGCATCACCAGACCCTTGACTCTATAATGATTGGATTCAATCCCACAAAGTGGAATTGAATCCAGTTCCATGTATCAAGTGGTACATGAATTAGTACACGATTTAGGAGCATTATAATCTTAACAAATCACTTCATCTCGTAGTCATCTATCATCTTTCCATTAGTGCAGTAACCACCTTCTGGGTTTATTTTTTCATTGGTTGAGGCTGCTCCAAATGCGGATTCACCTTTTAAATTTTTTCTCTCTATCCATTGAGTTTTGATGCCTATCATTTTGTTTTTACTGTAGTCATAATTTTCCTTGTAAACAACAAGGCACTCATATTTGTTCACTCTACTTTTACACTCCAAAGCATAGAGACAATGAGTCTCTTTTCCTTTTATATTTACATAACCACGGTTGCTAAACTTTAAGTATTTAGCATTTACCCAACCTTTTTGTGAGCCTTCATAATAGTTGTTTTGTACTAACTGGTAGACTTTACACCATGTAGATTTTTTAACTATTTTGCACTGTTCTACACCTATAAATGCATGAGGAGGAAGTTCTTCTATTTTTGTAGCTTTATAGTCTGCTTCTGCACGTACATTAAGTGTATCATTTTTAGCAACATTAATAACCGATCCAAAAATTGCTGGAGCCTCTGCCCATAATACTAAGGAGAGCAGTATGCTAACTATTGGTAATTTCATTATATTGTCCACCTATCTCTCATGAGTCCCACAACATACCATTTCCCTTGATTTTCTGCTACAAGTACTACTAAACCTAACCAGTCATACCTTGAACTCTTTGACTCTTCATTTATCCAGTAAACTTCATAAGCTTTTAATCCACTGTAACCTGCTGTAGGGAAGCCTTTAAATGCTTTGAGAGGCTCTATTTTAGATATTGTACTCATCTCTCTATGTGCATCATTTACCCACTCTTTTAAACTTTTATTTATAGGTTCACCTTTGGCATATGTTTTACCCCATAAAATCTTTTTATCTTCATTAAGTGATTTTAAAAAACTTTTTGCATCGTAATGTTGTTCATTTTTATCTCCAAAGCGTACCATATCTGTTACAGTAACCCCTTTTGTAGGATGAATTAATTTCTCTAACTCTACTAAAGGATTATCTATAAAATATGGTTGCCCAACTATACGTAAGTACTCTAAAACTGTTTTATACGCTTTACTTTCATCTTTTGTATAGAGTATTTTTAATTTTTTTGCATCGCTTTGTTGCATTGGGTATGGTAAGTTTCCACACATCTCTGTATCTTTTGCAGCTGTGAGCATGGTACCACCTTTAAGTAGTGAACGATCAATCCATTTACCCTTTGTACTAATTTCAAATTTTTCATTTAGGTAGTATCCATCAAAAAGATAACACTGCATACGATCCTTGCGTTTCTCACACTTAGAAGCATTCGTACAAGATTCACCTTTACCATCTTTTTGTATAACAAAACCATCATTTATAAACTTTAAGTAGTAAGCATTTACCCAACCTAAAGCACCATCACCTGTAAGTGGGTCTAAGTCTGCTTTACACCAAGTAGATTTCTTAACTTTTACACAGTGGTCTATTATCAACCAAGCTTCATTTGACCAACTTCCTACTGTTTTTGCTCTTTTGTTTGGTTCATCTCTAACATTCAATACATCATTTTGTGCTACTTTAACCACATACGCAGAGAGTCCTGGGTAAAGTTTTTTTCTATCTTCTGCATTTAAGTTTATTAAGAGTAATAACAAACTTATTATTGAAATTTTAATCAATTTACTTACCTTTATTCTTATATTATTTTCCTTGGTATCTCTGTAGATAGTGCTGTGGTAATTTCATAAGAGATAGTCCCAAACTGTTTTGCTGCTTTTTGTGCATTTTGCATAACACACACCTTCGCTTCCTGAGTCTCTAAAGCAATAAAATCCATAGATACACGACCTAAAACAGAAAAACCATCTTCTGTAACATAAGGATTTTTACTCTCTCCTCTACACCAACCATCACCATACCCTAAATCATAAGTAGAGACTGTCATAGGTTGAGACACAGTAAAGTCTCCTCCATACCCTACTCTCTCCCCTGCTTTTAAGTAACGGCTTGAAATCTTATTTGCATACAGAGATAAAACAGATTTTAGTAAAATCTCATCAAAAGAACGATGCAACTCATTGTAACCATATGCACCTATACCTACTCTCACCAAGTCTTCATTAAAACTCTTTACTCTTAAAATAGTTGCTGAATTATGTGAGTGAAACCTCACAGAGTGAAATCCTGCTTTTTTGACTCTTCTTTTCACCTCTTCAAAGTTTTTTTGTTGCCAAAAAAGTTCTGAACTGAGTTCATCAGCACTTCGGTAGTGTGTCATCACTCCTCTAAGATTTAAACCCTGATTTTCAATGCATTTTAGTGCCTCTTCAAGTTCATGCATAGAGATACCGTTTCTATGCATACCAGTATCTACTTTTAACTCTACATTAGCACCTTTTTGTGCCTTGCTAACAGCCTCTAAACTGTTAATAGCAAAAGTATATTTTTCCTCTTTTATAATGTCGTCTCCAAGGATTAATACATTTTCAAATAGCGATACTATCTCTTTAGCTTCAGAGATATTTCTTACCACAGCATGTTTTACGCCAAACTCTGAAGCAAGTTTAGCCATAAGTTTTAACCCATGTCCATAAGCATTGTCTTTTAAAACAATAGCAATGGTATCAACAGAGCCAGTTTGAAGTGCTATTTGGTTAAGATTATGATAGAAATTTTGTCTGTTTATTGTAATAAATGCCATAGATAGATTATACACTATCAACCTTGGAGAATAAATGAGAAGAGTTCCAGCAGAGTGGGAAAAACAGCGTGTAGTACTAATGTCATTTCCTCATGAAGAGACAGATTGGTATAATAGTAACAATAAAGAAGCTCTTAACGCTGCCCTTTCACCTTTCATACGTATTGCACAAGCTATTGCTTATAGACAAGCTGTATATATTATTTGTAAGAATAAAAATAAAATAGCCTCTATGTTTTGCTCTACTCACAACATGACTTTCATTGAACTCCCCACCAATGACACATGGATACGTGACTACGGCTACATAAGTATAGAAGAGAATCAACAAATAAAACTTCTAGATTTTACTTTTGATGGATGGGGTGGTAAGTTTGAAGCCTCTCTTGACAATCGTATCAATCAGAATTTACACAAAAAAGGTTACTTAGGTGTCACACCTTTTGAGTCTATAGAGTTTATTCTTGAGGGTGGGTCTATCGAGAGTGATGGTCAAGGCACACTCCTTACTACCTCAGCATGCCTATGTAACCCTAACAGAAATGGTGGACTTAGCAAAGAAACTATAGAAAAGAAGTTACAAACCATACTAGGGTCTGAACGTATTTTATGGTTAAACCATGGATACTTAGCTGGAGATGATACAGATAGTCATATAGACACTTTAGCCCGATTTGTTGACAAAGAGAGTATTGCCTATGTACAATGCAACGATGAACAAGATGAACACTACGAGTCACTACAGAAAATGGAGTTGGAACTTAAAACCTTTAAAACCCAAACAGGAAAACCCTATAAACTCATAGCACTTCCTATGACAAAAGCTATTTTTAACGATAAGAAAGTGAGACTCCCTGCAACTTATGCAAACTTTCTCATTACTAATAACGCACTTATCTACCCTACTTATAATGATAAAAATGATAAAAAAGTAGGAGAGTTATTTAAAAATTTATTCCCTCAAAAAGAGATTATTCCTATAAATTGTCTTAAACTCATAGAACAAGGTGGCTCTCTCCACTGCTCTACAATGCAAATACCTTACTAACGTGGAGCAGCAAAGTTTTGTGTCCAATAGTGGATATAGTCAGAATTTCCATCTTCTATCATAGCCATCCCTACATCTTTAAAGTCTGGACTCATCATATTTGCACAGTGTCCAGGACTCTTTAACCACATTTGAACCACTTCTTCTACTGTATCAACATTTGCTCCTGCTGCAATATTTTCCCCAGTATATAACCAACGATACCCATGGTGTGCTATACGTTCACTTGCCATACTTCCTCTTCCTAAACCTTTACCTGTTTTATCTGATGAAGTATTTGAGCCTTTATGACTAAAAGTATTACTAGTTGCCATATCACAACTATGTTCAGCAGCAGCCATATAGATTTTGTCACTCCATTCTAAAGCTGGTACTGCTGGTTTTATACCTTCTTCACCACAATCTTGAGTCACTGCTCTTATAGTATTTATAGCATCTAAATAGTCCTGTTTCATAGATGCAGACAATAATGTGTCTGTAGATTGTCTTCCTTCATTACTGCTTACTTGTAAATCATTATTGTCAGATTCATTAGAGTTAGAAGCTCCAGAGCTACATCCTGTAAGCATAGAAAGCATTAACAAAAAGCTTCCTCCCATTACACTTAACCTATAATCCATTTTTTCTCCCATCTTAAAAAATCTTTAAGATAGTACACTATTTAAGATTAAAATAACAAAAGGGTATTTTATTAACGTCGGTATCCTAAATTTAAAGTCCAATATGTTTTATATTTACTTTTATGATTATCTGCTTTTGCCAATCCCATCTCCCTAAAATTAGCACTCATAATATTGGCACAATGTCCAGGACTTTTCATCCATGCTTTCATGATTTCAATAATACTTTTTTGCCCAGCACCTACATTTTCTGCAAGAGCAAAAGCTTTACTATAGGTATAACCGTGAGACTTATATCGTTCCGAAGTCTTGCTTGCACGCCCATTTTTTCTGCCTGTTATATCTGTTGACTTTCCTGAACCTGCATGACGTCTTAAATTATGTTTTGCCATATCTTTTGAATGTTCTGACGCTGCACCATACAGTTTATCACTCCATCTTAAAGGAGTCGTTGCTTTACACACACCATATTTACCACAATTTCTCGACTTACTTCTCATCTTATTAATAGCATGTAAGTATCTTTTATTTACTGTTTTATCTTTATCATAACGATAGGGAGTTTTATATTCCTCTCCTGAGGGTCCTCTATCACTCACATTAGCATTTAGAGTAAATAGACTCATCAATACTAGAAAAAATATATATCTAAACATAAATCTCTCCTTCGTTATATTTTATTTTAGGTTTGGCTTTTTCAACTTTTTAGTAGATTTATTATAATATATATTGATTTAAAATAAAATAAATTTAAAATGCTACTCTCTATGTTAAAATAAAAAAAATACAAAGGCTATACTTATGAAAACTGCTCTTATTCAACAAAAATACCATAATAGTAAAAATGCTACTCTCAATATGACTATAAAAAAAATCAAAGAAGCAGTAAATAACAATGCCAAACTCATAGTTTTACAAGAACTTCATCAAAATGAATACTTTTGTCAAAGTGCTAACACAAAGTTTTTTACCTATGCTTCTAGTTTTGAAGATGATATAAAATTTTGGAGTAACGTAGCTAAAGAGCATGAGGTAGTACTGGTTACTTCACTATTTGAAAAACGCACAGCAGGACTCTACCACAACACAGCTGTAGTATTTGAAACAGATGGTTCAGTTGCAGGTAAGTATCGTAAAATGCATATTCCTGATGATCCAGGTTTTTATGAAAAATTTTATTTTACCCCTGGAGATTTAGGCTTTGAACCTATAGAAACTTCTATAGGGAAGCTTGGGGTACTTATCTGCTGGGATCAATGGTACCCAGAAGCTGCACGTATCATGGCACTAAAGGGTGCTGAAATACTTATTTACCCTACTGCTATTGGTTGGTTTGATGAAGATAGTAAAGAGGAGAAACTAAGACAACTAGAGAGTTGGATAACCATACAACGCTCTCATGCCATTGCAAATGGTATCCCTCTACTCTCTTGTAACCGCGTAGGATTTGAAGTAGACAGCTCAGGCATTATGGATGGCATACGATTTTGGGGAAACTCATTTATCTGCGGAGCTCAAGGTGAAATATTGACCCAGGCAGATGAAGAAAATGAAACCATACTCTATGCAGAACTAAAAAATGAACGTACAAAAGAAGTACGAGATATTTGGCCATTTTTACGCGACAGACGCATAGAAGATTATGATTGTTTACTGAAGCGTTTTTGTGACAAGTAGAAAATATATCTATGATTAAGTTATTTTAATTATAATCTGTAAAAATATTTTTTTAAGGAATTCCCATGTCAATGAAGATTACCTCTGTAGAAAAAGGTAAAGCGGTTCACTTTCACAACCCGGCTATTGAATTTTATAATGCAGTAGGTGGAGAAGATGGTATGCGTGATTTAATGTATAATTTTTACGATAAGATTTATGAGAGTGACATCGCTCATTTTTTTCCACAAGATGAAGAGGAGTTTGAAGCAATTAAAGTAAAAAATACTAAATTCTTTATTCAAATTTGTGGTGGACCAAAAGTCTATGAAGAGGCATCTAAAGGTATGGAGCTTAATGAGTTTATGATTCGTCTTCACGATGACTTTTCCATTACTGAAAAATCACGTATAGAGTGGCTTGGAACTATTAGAGAAGCACTGCAAGAACTTAAAGGTGTTGATCAAAAGCTGATAGAAGACTTTTGGGCATACCTAGAAAACTTTTCAAAATTGACAGTCAATAGCTTTTCTGATGGTAGTACATACTATGCAGCTTATACACAAGCAAAAGAGGACTAATAGAAACAGTAAAAGGAGACACTTTTCTCCTTCTATTGATGATTTTTAAACCACCACATAAATGCAAACATCAGCCCTGGTGTTTTAGCAGTAGACTCATCATAGATAAATGCTTCAGCCTCTTCAGTAGAGAGATAAACAACTTCAATAAGCTCTGCATCTACACCCCCACCTTCTGAGATTTTCATACTTTCATCAACCTCAACATAGTACAACATTTGTCTACTTCCTGCAAAGCCTACAGAAGTGTAAAAAGAGGTGATTTTTTCTATATTTTCTACTGCAACAATATAACCACACTCCTCTTCTATTTCTTCTCTAGCTATTTGAGCTAGTGAGAGTTCTTTGTCTACGATACCTGCACATAGCTCTACAGTTAAACCATCATTATTGTTTAAATATACTGCTGGCCTAAACTGCTTTACCAGTATAAAACAACGCTTTTTTGTATGGTAAATGAGTATGGCTACACTGTCATGTACCTGTACTATTTCCCAGTTTTTATTTATCCCATTTTGTTCATAGTTTGCAAATGAAGTAGAGATGAATTTTGGCTCTGTTAATGGAGTTAATGTAAAGTTTGTAATGTTATTTTTCATTTATAGTTTCCCCAAATATATGAAGGTGTATCATTTTTCAAATAGGCAAGTAATTTTTCTTTATTCTCTTTAATACCTTCAATTTCTATTTTTTTATATTTTATAGTTTTAGTCTCTTTGTATTTAGTAAACTGTTTAAGAACAGTTTTTAAAGCAGACTTTTTACGTAAAACTCTCATAGGGTTTACCCATCTTCCATTTTTCTTTAAACCAAAATGTAAATGGGGTCCTGTACTTCGTCCTGTACTACCTACATAACCAATAATTTGTCCTTTTTTTACTCTTTGTCCTCTTTTAGCACGTAAACGACTTTGATGAGCATAGAGTGAAACATAACCAGCAGCGTGTCTAATTTTAATCACTTTACCGTATCCTCCCATCCAACCAGAGAAAATGACTTTTCCTGAATTTACAGCTAAAAGTGGTGTACCTTTTCTTGCCCCAAAGTCCGTACCATGATGTGGACGATAACGTTTTAAAATCGGATGAAAACGCTTATAAGAAAAACCAGAAGTGACACGTATATGACGCAAAGGCATACCAAACCTTGCTTTTTGTCCACGTACTGGTACTCTTCTGGTATAGATTATTTTTTTCTTATCTTTTACTGTATACGCTACAGATTGCCCTACTTGTGTATATCCGTATCCTTCTTCATCTACATAGATAAATTGTGATTTTTTACCATTACGTACTTTGACTATTTTAATATTTGGCATAGCAAAAGGTTTACCCAAACGTGTTCTTTGTATGTAATTAAATGCTATTTCATCATTTTTACGAAGCTTCTTTGCATCTATCGCCCCCTCTATAGCTCTTGAAATTCTCTTAGCTATATTGGCATCTTGTACTTTGTTTAAGGTATCTGTGTAAGGATTATTTTGTATGTTTACTTTAGCAAAATAGTGAGCACTTTTATACTCAACAGGGATAATATCAAAACCATATCCCTCTTTTGATGCATATTTAAAAATATGTACCTGCATCTCTTTACTCAATGGAATCAATGCTTGTATTAATTGATCATTTTCATCTTTTAACTCATAATACTTGTAGTGTCTTTGTATCTCTTCTAAAAACTTTTGATCCTCTTTTGAAATAGAATTTAAAAAACTTACAGGAATATTATGTGATTCGATATACTCTGAAAATGTTCTACCCTCTTTCCACTGATGATGCGTTACTTTCATTCCAAATGTAAAAGTAACCACTAAAATTAACACGACTATATACTTCATTTTACCTCTTAAAATACCTTCAATTGGACATAATTATAACTTAATTAATTTAATCATACCACTATGCATAAACTTTTAATCTTTTACTTGTATAATCACTATAATATTATTTAAAATTTACAATAAAAGGATTGCCATGCGAAAAATAATACTTATCGCTTTAACTTCTTTACCTCTTTTTGCAGGATTTTTCCCTTCAACTACACACACTTCTATCTCTTCTATAAATGGAAATGATGTTTCACTAAGGAGTTCTCTTCCTGCTACAGGTATGAGTGGTATTGTAGTACATGATTACGGTAATGCTCTCGAAGCTGTTACCCACTACATTGTGCAAACATCGAAAGGAAAAGCTAAGCTTATTGGTCAAGATATTTTACATCATGAGGCACTTCCTACCATTAAAACTTCTGTAGCAAAAGGAGATAAGGTCATTGGAGGATACCTCTACAATAATGTACTACTCCTTGCACCTGATGCAAAGACATATACAAAAATCACCTCTTCTCATAGGAAAAAATGGATACACCCAGATTTATTTGCACTTTTTCTTACTCAAGAGGGTGACTCTCAACCTACCAAAGCTAACTTAGCAGCTTTTGCTAAAAAATACCAAATAGGACTTATCTATATTGTTCGTAAAAACGCTGCCATACTTTTAGACCCTATTTCTGGACAAATTGTTAATAAAAAAAGTATGAAAAATCTTCCTTCTAAAGGGGTGTACCCTTTCTTTATGCGTTTTGAAGAGATTGATACAGGGTGGTTTTCTAGTAAAAAAACCGGTAACTACTATAAAATAATGGAGTCAATTTAGTGTTAGACTTAAAACATATACAAGCACTTAAAGACCTTGTAGGGGAAGAGAATGTTTACAGTGACAAAGCGCACCTCATCGCATACTCTTATGATGCTACACGTACACGATTTGAACCTGATGCAGTTGTTTTTCCTAGAGATGAAGAGGATGTAAGCCGAATTTTAGTCTATTGTAATCATCACAAAATTATTATCACACCTAGAGGGGCAGGTTCTGGTTTTACAGGCGGTGCGTTACCTACCAATGGGGGTATTACCCTTGCGATGGAAAAACACATGAATAAGATTCTTGAAATAGACATGGAAAATATGGTAGCAGTGGTACAACCAGGTGTAGTCAATATGGATTTACAAAAAGCTGTTGAAGAGGTAGGTCTTTTTTATCCACCAGATCCTGCAAGTGAAGAGTACTCTACCCTAGGTGGAAATGTTAGTGAAAATGCAGGGGGTATGCGTGCTGCGAAGTATGGTATTACCAAAGATTATGTTATGGCACTTCGTGCCGTTCGTCCTAATGGTGACATTATACGTGCAGGTAAAAGAACCATTAAAGATGTAGCTGGTTACAATGTAGCAGGTATTCTCATCGCTTCAGAGGGGACATTAGCAGTTCTCACTGAAATGACATTAAAACTTATCCCTAAGCCTCAGTTTACGAAAGCGTATATGGGTATTTTTCCTTCTGTTGATGATGCGATGAATGCGGTATTTAAGTCTTTAGCTGCTGGGGCAAATCCTGTAGCTATGGAGTTTATGGATGATCTTGTCGTCCAAGCACTTAAAGAGAAACTTGGCATTGAACTTCCAGAAGATGCGGGTGCCTTACTTATAGGTGATGTAGATGGAAATGTAGCACAAGAGGTTGAGTTTCAACTAGAGATTTTAGAAAAGTCATTTAAAGAGAATGGTGCTCAAGATTTTATTATTGCACATAATACTAAGGAGAGAGATACACTTTGGTATGCAAGACGTAATGCTTCACCTTCTATTACTATTTTTGGATCTAAAAAACTTAATGAAGATATTTCAGTACCAAGGTCTATGCTACCAGAAGCACTTAAACGTATCTATGAAATAGGTGATAAATATGGCTTTAAAGTACCATGTTTTGGACACGCTGGAGATGGAAACATTCATGTAAATGTTATGGTAGATGGCTCCGATGAAAATGAACTCAAAAAAGGACATGATGCGATAGAAGAGATATTTGAACTTGTCGTTCAGATGGGTGGAACACTTAGTGGTGAACATGGCATTGGCACAAGTAAAGCACCTTTTATGAGTATTGCATTTAATGATGTAGAACTTGCACTCTTTCAAGATATTAAAAAAGCGTTTGACCCCAACAACATACTAAATCCTGGAAAAATGGGCTTACCTAACTAAGTTAAATATATGAAAACAGACAAACTTTTAAAAAACTATTATATCTTTTTACGTGATTTTTTTAGTGATCTTCTTGATGACAAAATAACACATTATGCATCAAGTTTAAGCTGGAGTACCCTCTTCTCTATTATTCCTCTACTTGTCATTATGCTTTGGGTATTTACAACTTTACCCATTTTTAACTCTGTATATAGTCAGGTTGAAGCACTTATTTTTGCTAATATTATGCCAACTGATTCTAAAGAGGTTATGTTATATATTAACACTTTTATGGAAAACTCACATAAACTCGGCTATGTAGGAGTATTTTATGTAACATTTGCAGCTATCATGTTTTTTAAAAACTACGACTACATTGTAAACGATATTTTTAATTCACCAAAACGAAGTATATTAAATACATTTAAAACCTATTTATTACTTATTATCATAATTCCTCTTATTATGGGTACCTCCTTCTATCTATCAACAGTTATTCAAGGCTATCTTGATAAAAGTGCTATCACTAGTGTTATCCATATATTTTATTTTTTACCTTATCTTATGGTTTGGATAGTATTTTACATACTTTATCAATACTCAGCAAATACACAGATTACTGTCTCTGCTGCTCTTATTAGCTCATTTATAACATCACTTGTATGGTATCTCTCTAAAAGTGCTTTTGTATTTTATGTCGTACATAACAAAACATATGCTTCTGTTTATGGTAGTATATCTACAATGCTATTTTTCTTTTTATGGATTTATATTTCATGGGCTATATTTCTTCATGGGTTAAAATTTTGTGATCTGCTAAACAGAGATGAAGAGGTTGATCACATATAAAATAGGTACACTCCATACAGTGTAGCTATACCCAACAGTAGATAAAATACCTTTTTACTCCAGATTGCACCTAAAGATAATGCGATATAAAAAGCTAGCATCCATAAGGGCAAAAGCTTATGAATACTCCCCTCAGGTAGTGCGAACAACCACCCTAAAGCAGTGTCAAATAACATGCCAAACCCCAATAGATGAAGTAACATAGCCAAAGGATAAAAAGGAACAAACAGCAAGGACAAAAGTGGAGAGAGTAGCTGATAACAACTTGTTACTGCAAAAACCGCATGAACAATAGGTTGCATAAACAAAAAAATACCTAAAGGAATTACAAAAAATGTAATACTCAATTTACTGTATGACTTAGTGTATTGTAGCAATAAAAATATATATGCTACCCCTGCAATAGAGAGCCAAAAACTCAAAGAGACAACTAAAGAGGGGAAGAGCAGTATTAAAAGTGTGAGTATCGTAAACAAAAAAGTAAAACTAAGAAGTTCTATCCCCATAAGCAGTACTATCCATCCTACTAAAACCATAGCATAAGAACGTAACAAAGAGGGAGGGTAATCAACAAACCAGACATAAAAACCTAAAAATGCAATAGCCACAAAACCTACATCAAGCAATGCATAGCGGTAAGGAAAAAACTTTTGTTGCAAAGGGTTGTAAATAAAAAGCAGTAAACCATAAACAACACCCCACAAAATACCCAAATGAAATCCACTTAATGCAACCAAATGACTTACACCTAAAAGGCTTATTTTTTCTCTTAATGCTTTATCTAAAGGTGTTGCAAAGAAGATGGCACTATAAAATGATTGTAATGATTTCTCTTTATGCTGAGATACTATTTTCTCTACTAAAGTATCTCTATAGTTTTTAGGCTGAACTGTTTTACTGCTTATGCGACTTTGTATGTAAAATGTACCCAAGTAGTCTTTAAAATATAAGGATGCACCAGGTATTACTTTTAAACGTAAAATATGATCTGCCATACTCTCTTTTTGATGCGTTGTCGTATAAAAAGTAAGCCCCTCTTTACTTTTTAGCTTTAGTACTTGATAACGTCTATTTTTCTTACTCTTCTCATAACTGTTCAGTACTTTAGCTTCTGTAAAGTAAAAAGGTTTAGCCTTAAACTCTTGGTAGGCATCATACTTAAAAAGAATTCGTAAAGCGATAAACAACCATAAAAAAACCATCACCCATGTAAATACTTTTACAGAAGGGAAAAGTTTTGGTTTTTCAAACTTCATTATTTAAAGTGGAGGTAACTCTATATTGATATTTGACTCTTGCATAGGGATGTCATTATCTTCATACACTACTTCAAAAGCAGGGGAGATAGAAGCATCAACAAATCGTGTAAATTTCTTTTGAAACACTAAATTAACTGTACCTGTTGGTCCATTTCTTTGCTTACCTATGATGATTTCTGCATCCTCTTCTGACTTTTTACTAAACTCTGAACTGTACTCTTTCCCTTCAGCCTTAGCCTTCATCTCTTTCTCTTTCTCCATCGCTTCACGATAGACATCATCACGATAGACAAACAAAATTATATCAGCATCTTGCTCTATGGCTCCAGATTCTCGCAAGTCCGAAAGCATTGGACGTTTATTGTCTCTACTCTCAACCCCACGATTAAGCTGAGAAAGTGCCACAATAGGTATCTGTAACTCTCTAGCTAACTGCTTTAACCCTCTTGAAATTTCAGAAACCTCTTGCTGTCTTCCCTCCTTACCTTCACCACTCATCAACTGTAAGTAGTCAATCACTGCAATAGATATTTCTGGATGCTGACCCTTCAACTTACGTAATTTTGAACGTACATGATGGATAGTCGCATACCCACCATCATCTACAAAGAGTTTTTTCTCTGAAAGTTCAGAAGTAGCAGCAGAGAGTTGACTCCACTGTTCATCTGTCAAGTCTCCTACTCTAAGTGCCTGTAGAGGGATAGAAGTTTTAGCAGAAAGTAACCTGAGCATAAGCTGTTCAGCTGGCATCTCCAATGAAAAGAATGCCACACCCTCATTACGCTCTACAGCTTTAAGTGCCATGTTTAGGACTAGTGCGGTATTGTGAGTTACTGTCATATCTTCTAGTAAAAATAGATGGTTACCATCAAGTACAAAACCATAATAGTCATCTACCTTATCATACTCTACTTTAATGCCTGTATGCTTATGTTCTCTTTTTGAGTAGAGTGGTCTTGCTTGTTTTCTTGCAATTTTTGTAGGTATTTCATCTAAATCGCCTACAATTCTTACTCTATAAACTTCACATTCATAACCCACCGATTTAATACTAGCTTTCTTAGCTTTTAATGAAACTCTAAAACCTAAAGAGTCTGCTAAAAATTTTATCTCTTTAGCAAGTGATTCTCTTTTTTGCACTATCTCCATAACATGATACTCATCATCATAATAACCATCACTGTCTATAAGCCCTGCTAGTAAAGCTAAACGTTGCTCTTTAGAGTTAGCAGTATATGCGTGTGGTATATGTTTGTTTTCTATAAGATTCATTGCTCGAAGCTTAGATTGAAGTGAGTTTTTAAGGTTCTTACTCTCTCCTTCTTCTTGCTTATTGGTAATACCATACATAGGGCATTTACCTTCTGCTTTGTATGCATAAAGTTGTTTATCTAGCTTTGAAGCATACATTTCGAGATACTCTACTACCTCTTTATCTTGTGTAGCTATTCTTACATCTGAGCTGCGACCATCACCTAACCAAAGACCTAGAAAATACGGATCTACTTCTAACTCCTTAGCTCTAAATTCTACACCTACCTTATAACCTTTATAGTTCGATTTAAATTTATCACTCTTTAAAACATAATCAGATACTTCTATATTTAATACATCTCCATGTTTGTGTTGACCTTCATTTCGTGAACGTTTCAAAGAGAGTATGTGTGATTTATTGACACGATAGTCTATCCCTTTGTTTTGTCTAATCCAATACATCTCCTCTTCACCTCTAGCAAGGGAAAGTACATTTCTTGGTGTAGAATCATCACCCATTAGAGTGTCACCTACTTTTACATCTTCAATATTTTTAAGTCTCCCATTAAACATTAATACTTTTGTACCCTTGCCTAAACATTTCCCCATCGCTGGACGTGCTGCGATAATAACCAAATCTCCTTTTCCAAAACCTGAAGTTTTGTCATTGAGATTTTTAAAACCTGTGTCTGTACCTATGAGTTTTGAGTTTCCTAAAGCTTTTAATCTATTTATCTCATCCATCATTGCTAAGGTAATATTTTTTGAATCTCTAAAATCTTCATTGGTATTATTTTGGGTGATTTCATAGAGTTTCTTCTCTACTAGGTTCATCACCTCATCTGCAGGTAAGTCATCTTCTATCACTACCTTTTTTATCTCAGTTGCTAAGGTTGCTAGAGCTCTTTTGCTTGACTTTGCTTTGATCTCACTCAGGTATGCTGATGTATTTGATATAGGATTAGCCGAAAGAAGTTCAAGCATTGCTACTTCATCAAACTTCCCCATGCTTACAAGTTTAGCACGTAAAAACTCTTCATCTATGGGCTTCTCTTCACGACTGAGTTCCTCCATAGCAGTAAAAATATGCTGATGAAAAGGTAGGTAAAAATCATGTGCCATAAGCTTAGCAGCTATCTCTTCATACGTTTCCGGATCAAAAATAATTGCCGAGAGTACGGCTCTTTCAATGTTTAAATTGTACATATTTTCCATTAGCTGTTCTCCTTAGCAAACTTCTCTACTTCAAAAACAAATCTATCTACAAGCTCCTCTTCTGAAAGTCTTGCAACCACCTCTCCTTTAAGCATAACAAGTCCTGACCCTTTACCATAAGCTATCGCAACATCTGCATGTTTTGCTTCACCTATGGCATTTACTACACAACCCATAACAGAGACATCCATAGGAGTTTTTATGTGTGCTGTTCGTCTCTCTACTTCTGCAACAGCTTTTACTAAGTCTGCTTCTATACGCCCACACGTAGGACAAGAGATAATGTTTAACCCCTCTTTGAGTCTTCCTGAGTCTTTAAGAATCGCTTTTCCTACTTTTATCTCCTCTTCTAACTCTCCCGTAATAGAGACTCGCATTGTGTCTCCTATGCCATCAAGTAGCAGTGTACCTAAACCTATAGCAGACTTAATAGTCGCATGAAAAATAGTCCCTGCTTCTGTGACACCTAAGTGAAAAGGGTACGTATTTTTAGGACGTAACATCCTATAGGCATCTACTGTTCTGTCAACATCTGATGCTTTTAAAGAGACTTTTATATCTGTAAAACCCAAGTCTTCTAAAAACTTAATATTATACTCTGCACTCGCCACCATACCCTCTGCTGTTGCTCCATATCTTTGGTCAAACTCTTTTTCAAGTGAACCTGAATTTACCCCTATACGTATGGGCAGAGAACGCTCTTGACACGCTTTTACTATCTCTTTAATGCGGTCTTTCTCCCCAATATTGCCAGGATTAAACCTTATGCAATCTACCCATTTAGCCGCTTCTAATGCAAGCTTATAGTTAAAATGTATATCTGCTATGAGCGGTAAAGAAATTTGCTCTTTAATGGCTTTAAGTGCTAATGCATCTTCCATATTAGGTACAGCTACACGCACCATATCTGCTCCTGCAAAATGCAAACGGTTTATCTGTTCTACTGTCTCTGCTATATTGTGTGTATCACTATATGTCATTGACTGTACAGAGATAGGAGCATCTCCACCTACAGCAACATCACCTACATAAATTTTTTTAGTTTTTACTCTTTCTTTCAATTCTGACCTTCATTAGACATCTGCAAAATCTATCGGAAACGATGGCTTTAGCCTCGTCACATGGTGAAGCTGAAGCATCACTTCAAGTTTTGCAAGAACACTATTATAATTGCCTTATTTTATCTAAAACAGATTAACCCTATGAAAACTCTACAGGATCCATATCTATCTCTATTTCACGACAATCAACACGATGTAAAGCTTTAAGTAACGGTACCCTGTTTTTAGCTCTTAGTAAAATATGATAACGGTATTTATTGGCTATACGTTCTATGGGTGCTTTACCATGTCCTACTATCTCTATCTCTTTGAAGTTTTTTAGTTTTGTTACAGTATCTAAGGTAATCTTACTGGCTTTGGACTCATCTTTATGGGCTATAAGTATGCGTGACAGTGATGCAAATGGAGGATACTTTGCCATCTCTAAAAATACTAATTCATCTTGTATAAAAAGTTCATAATCATGCAGATAGTGTTTAAAAAACTCTGCATCACCTGTTTGGACTATAACCTCTGCTTCTAAGGCCCTTCCACTTCTTCCTGCTATTTGAAACAGCAGACTCATGGCTCTCTCTCTAGCACGGTAGTCTGCTAAACCTAAAATATAATCTAACCCCATGATGATACTTAGTGTAATGTTCGCATAATCATGCCCTTTACTCAACATTTGTGTACCCAAAAGTAGATGACTCTCTCCACTCTCAAAACGTTTTAGTGCCTCTTTGAGTTTTTTGGTTGTGCTAATGCTATCTTTGTCAAACTGCTCTATTTGTATGCCTTCTATAGCATTGCCAATAATCTCTATAGCCTCTTGTGTACCTATACGTTGGCTTTTTAAGGGAGTATGCCCACAGCTAGAGCAACTCTCTTGAATCGCTTGTGTAAAGTTACAATAGTGACACTTTAAGTGTCTATGTTTTCTGTGTAGTGCCATACCTACAGAACAGTAGGGGCATAAATGCGTTTTGCCACAGCTTTCACAGTAGAGATACTTAAAGTTTCCTCTTGTGGGTAAAAAAAGTAGTGACTGCTCTTTACTCTTAAACTTTTTATAGAGTGCATTAAGCATAGCTGCTGTCAATGCATCTCCTGTGATAAACTTATAATACTTTTTAGTCTCTATAAATGGCTTTTCTAATTTAACTACATCGTACTTTACATAAGAACCCATACTTGGTGTAGCTGACGCTAAAAGTACTTTTGCCTCCATCTTATCTGCCATGAGTACAGCTACATCTCGTGCATGGTAGCGTGGTCTTGTCATAGCTTTGTAGCTGTCATCATGCTCTTCATCTACGATGATGAGTCCTAAATTAGAGAGTGGTACAAAGAGTGCTGACCTTGCTCCTGCAACTATCTGTATCTCTCCTTTGGCTATGCCCTCAAGTATGGTTGTTTTTCTTTTTTTTGTTAACTTTGAGTGCCACATCGCTACTGTTTCACCAAAATAAACTTTAAGGCGCTTTTCCATTTGTGGAGTAAGTGATATTTCTGGCATAAGAAAAATCGTGCTTTTCCCCTCTACTAGCATTTTTGCCATAAGAGTAATGAATATTTCTGTTTTACCAGAGCCTGTTACACCAAACAGTAAGGCTTTATCTTTTTTTAGGAGTTGATCATAGGCTTTTTGCTGTATATCCGATAATGTAGGGACAGAGCTATGTGTCTGCCCTTGGGACAGCACAGGAATTACAATTTGCTTTGCATCCAAAGGGTCAACACCTAGGTCGACCCCTACCCGATACGGTATAAAAAGTGAAATAGCCTCTGCAAATGAAGAGAAGTAGTACTCAGAGATAAACTTTGCAATCTCTCTGTGTTTTAAACTGTAAAACTTGTCTGAAACGGAGACAACATTCAGAGTCGCAAAAGTAGGTTTTTCTACTTCTTTAACGACTATAGCATCTTTTAGTGTACTCTTTAGTGGTACGCTTATCACTGAACCCAAAGCCAAGGCTTTATTATGACTGTAAGTTAAACCAGGAGCAACCAAACGCAGTAACTCTACTTCATAGTAATACAGAGTTAATGCCTACTATCAGTTTTCCAACATTTTACAGTCAGATGTATCATTATCACATACTAATTTATTGTTTTCTAACTTAAATTGGGCATCACCTTCATCTGCAAAATAGTAAGTATATGATGTACCACTATTTGACCAACATGCCGTGCCTGAAGTTCCACATGGTGTTGGTGGGTGTCTCAATATCTCTGGAGTACTCCCATCTTCTGCTTCACTAAAATTAGTAAATACATTCCCTAAACTCGTAATCTCTGCCATGTCACCTCTAAGTATTCTTTTTTGTCTCTCTGTCATAAGAGCTGACCTTACAGCTGCAAGCTCTGAACCTGCTTTAGATGTGTGTGCTAAAACTGAAGTTTCAGTAAATCTTGGCACTGCTACAGCAGTGAGTATCCCCATAATTAACACAACAAAAATGAGTTCTATGAGAGTAAATGCTTTTCTATTGTTACTTAACATACTGTTCCTTTATAGATAGAGTTAACTATATTATAGCGAAATTACTAAAAAGTTGCAAAATTATAAAATTTAGGAAAAAGAA
>JAYEHY010000076.1:19187-41770 GCA_034659695.1 Campylobacterota bacterium
AATTTAACATTTGCTTGCTTAGCACTCTTACTTGTCTCTGCCAATTTAGGGATAGCTACCGCTGCTAAAATTCCGATAATAACGATAACAAAAATTAATTCGATCATTGTAAAACCACGTCTCATGTTATTCATGATAAACTCCTGTAAAAAAATAGTATCAGTTCAATAACTGACCTAAGTAAGTATAACCCTTTTAAGCTTAATTAAAAATAAAATTTAAAATTATTTTACAGCCCGTCTAAAGTTTCTATGAGAAGTTCTATCTCCTCTTCATAGTTGGCAGCTTGTTTGGCTAAACGAAGGTATGCATTTAAAAGTTTATCTGGCTTATTGTCTTGGTTTAGGTTTATGCCTGCTTCTTGTAAATCATGGTTTACAAAATCTGCAAAGTCATCTTCTAGTTTTATCTCGTATCGGTTTCCTGCTACTGTGAGTGCTACATTTTTCATTTTATCTCCTTCTTGGTTGTTTATCTGTTTTATGTAAGCAGTGCTTCTACTTGTATGATGATTTTTTCTATCTCTACATCTTTCTCTTGTAACTCTTGTTTCAATGTAGCAATCGTTGACTCATACACCACACATTTTTCACTTTTTTCTCTTAACTCATGTGTTAGCCTAAGCTCCTCTTCATTAGAGTTTACTATGCTACCTACTTTACTCTTTAGTTCACTATTTTCTATTTTAAGTGCTTCATGGGTAGCTTTCCACTGTTCTATCTTCTCTTGTAACTTTTTCAATGCGGACATCTTGTTCTCCGTAAGTATTTGTTGTGTTATAATAGCGAAAATAATTAAAATTCTCATGGAGTATGCTTGCCAAATTTTACCGTATCTAGCCCTTATCAACCCGCAGGAGACCAACCCACTGCCATAGAAGCACTAAGCAACTCCATTCAAGATGGCAAGCAGTACCAAACACTACTGGGTGTAACAGGCTCAGGAAAAACTTACACCATGGCAAAAGTCATAGAGAAAACTAAAAAACCTACGCTTATCATGACCCATAACAAAACGCTAGCAGCCCAACTCTACTCTGAGTTTAAGAGTTTTTTTCCCAACAATCACGTTGAATACTTCATAAGCTACTATGACTACTACCAGCCTGAAGCTTACCTACCTCGTCAAGACCTCTTTATAGAAAAGGACTCTTCAGTAAACCAAGAGTTAGAGCGTTTGCGTTTGAGTACAACCGCTTCTTTACTGAGTCATGATGATGTTATTGTCATTGCATCTGTATCGGCCAACTATGGTTTGGGAAGTCCAGAAGACTACAGAAGCATTGTACAAAAGCTTTGTGTAGGAGATGAGTACAACCAAAAAGCCCTACTCCTGCGTTTAGTTGACATGGGATATAAGCGTAATGACGACTTTTTTGATAGAGGTAACTTTCGTGTTACAGGAGAGGTCATAGACATCTACCCTGCTTACTCAGAAGAGTTTGCCCTGCGTATAGAGTTTTTTGGAGATGAGATAGAAGCCCTTTATGAGTTTAACTCACTCACTGGTGAAAAAGAGGAGGGTGTTCAAGAGGCAACGGTTTACTCTGCGAACCAATTTATAGTCTCTAAGGAGAAACTAGCCCTTGCAGTAAAAAGCATAGAAGAGGAGTTAGGTGAAAGACTTGCATATTACCAAAGCCAAGACCGTATGATAGAGTACAACCGCATCAAGCAACGCACAGAGTTTGACTTAGAGATGATAGAAGCCACAGGTATGTGTAAAGGTATAGAGAACTACTCTCGTCACCTTACAGGTAAAAAAGTAGGAGAGACCCCCTACTCCATGATGGACTACTTTGAAGCGATGCATGATGACTATCTTGTCATCGTCGATGAATCTCATGTAAGTCTACCACAATTTAGGGGTATGTACGCAGGAGATAGAAGCCGTAAAGAGGTACTCGTTGACCATGGTTTTAGACTCCCCTCTGCACTAGACAATAGACCGCTTATGTTTGATGAATACATTCACAAAGCTCCACATTTTCTCTTTGTCTCTGCTACCCCTTCAGAGCTTGAACTTGAACTCTCTTGCGTTGTAGCCGAACAAGTAGTACGCCCCACTGGTCTGCTGGACCCTCCCATAGAAATCATAGACAGTACCTACCAAGTAGAGAATCTGCATGACCGTATGAAACCTGTCATTAAAAGAGGTGAGCGTGTACTCATAACCGTACTGACCAAAAAAATGGCAGAAGAGCTTGCTACTTATTACAATGATCTTGGGCTTAAAGCCAAACATATGCACTCAGACATGGATGCTATAGAGCGTAACCAGACCATACGCTCTTTACGTTTAGGAGAGTTTGACATTCTCATAGGAATAAACCTACTTAGAGAGGGACTTGACCTTCCAGAAGTGAGCCTTGTTGCCATACTTGATGCAGATAAAGAGGGCTTTTTACGCTCACGAACCGCCCTCATACAAACCTCAGGGAGAGCCGCAAGAAATGCCAAAGGGCAAGTACTTATGTATGCAAAAAAGGTCACTGACTCCATGCAGTTTACCATAGACACCACCCAAAAAAGACGAGAAAAACAGATAGAGTACAACAGACTCCATAATATCACACCTAAAACCACACTAAGAGAGCTTGATGCTAACCTTAAAGTAGAAGATGATGGTGAACTCTACAACAAACGTTCCAAACTAGACAAAATGCCAAAAGCCCAGAGACAACAACTCATAAAAGAGCTCAAAGCCAAAATGCTTTTGTCTGCAAAAAACTTGGAGTTTGAAGAGGCAGCAAGGCTAAGAGATGAGATAGCGAAGGTGAAAAAGCTGTAAATTTATATTTGTAGGGGTAGACCTATGTGTCTACCCAATGATACACCAGACGATATAAAATACATTATGAAACCAAGGGCAGACACACAGGTCTGCCCCTACGGTGGTTCAACTCAATATGATATAATACGCAAAAATATACATTATATAGGCAATCAACATGACTTTAGACCTCAACGCTTCTCAACTTTACTTTAACCGTGAACTCTCATGGTTACAGTTTAACTCTCGTGTACTTGCACAAGCACTTGATGAAACACTGCCACCACTTGAACGCTTAAAATTTTTAGCCATTTATGGAACGAATCTTGATGAGTTTTACATGATACGTGTTGCAGGACTTAAGGCCCTATTTAAAGCACGGGTACAAGAGACGGGGGCAGATAAGCTTACACCTATTGAACAACTAGATGCCATACGCACTTACTTACATAAAGAGCATCATGTACTAGAGTCTTGTTACACTTCTATTATTTCACAACTACATACTCATAGTGTACATATAAAAAACTACAATCTCTTAAATAACCAAGAACAGTTAGAGATAAAAGAGATTTTCTTTTCGGAGATTTACCCTGTTATTATCCCCATTGCAGTAGATGCTACACACCCTTTTCCACACCTTAACAACCTTAGTTTTGGTTTGGCTATTACCCTTAAAGATGATTCTAAAAATATTAAACATGGACTTATTCGGATCCCTAGACTACTTTCACGCTTTATACAGTTAGGTCAAATTTTTGTCCCTATTGAGTCTGTGGTAGAGCATTTTGCTTCTGAACTGTTTCCAGGGTTTAAACAACTCGCCTCTACACCATTTAGGGTAACAAGAAATGCAGACATAGAGATAGAAGAAGAAGAGGCAGACGACTTTTTAGAAATCTTACAAGAGGGCCTACGTTCAAGAAACAAAGGCTCACTTATACGTTTAGAACTTATAGAGGGAGCTGATCCAGAACTTATCAACTTTCTTCTTTCTCATATGAATTTAGATGAAAAAGATATTTACTCTTATAAAAGTCTTCCTCTAAACCTTGGTTCATTGTGGCAAATAGTGGGAGACAAAGCACTCTCTCACCTTGTACTACCTACCTTTGCACCAAAGACACTTCCCCCTTTAAATACTGAAAATATTTTTGAAGCTATTGAGAAACAAGACATACTACTCTACCATCCTTTTGAGAGTTTTGAGCCTGTGGTACAGTTCATTAAACAAGCAGCCGCTGACCCTGACACCCTTGCTATTCGCATGACACTCTATCGTGCTGGTCCGAAATCACCCATCGTTAAAGCACTGATAGATGCTGTTCGTGATGGAAAACAAGTAACCGTTCTTGTAGAGCTAAAGGCTCGTTTTGATGAAGAGAACAATTTACGCTGGGCAAAAGCACTAGAAGATGCAGGAGCACATGTTGTTTATGGTATCCCTGGACTTAAAGTACATGCAAAAATAACTCAAATCATCAAAAGAAAAGGGAAGAAGCTTCAAAGTTATGTACATTTAGCTACAGGAAACTATAATCCTAGTACAGCAAAAATATATACAGATATCTCTATCTTTTCTGCTAAAGATATATTTTCCAATGATGCCACACACTTTTTTCACTTTCTTACGGGCTTCTCAACCTATACAAAACTAGATACCCTCTATATGTCACCTGTACAGATTAAGCCTAAACTTATAAAGTACATAGAAAAAGAGAGTAAGTATGGAGAAGATGGACATATCATATTCAAGGCTAACTCATTGGTTGACAACGACATCATTAAAGCCCTTTACAAAGCTTCAATGCAGCGGTGTAAAATAGATTTAATTATACGTGGAATTTGTAGTTTAAAACCAGGCATTAAAGGCATTAGTGAAAATATTTCTGTCTCTTCTATTATCGGTAAATACTTGGAGCATCCGCGTATTTACTACTTTAAAAATCATAAAGTTAAATGTTACATCGCCAGTGCAGACCTTATGCCTAGAAACCTTGTACGACGTATAGAGCTTATGACTCCTATTTTAGAAGAGAAACTTACAGAAAAAATAGAACAAATCTTAATGCTTCAACTCGCAGATAATCAACTGCGTTGGGAACTACAAGAAGATGGGAACTATGTGAAGGTACCGCTTTTAGGTAAAATGGTTAACAACCATACGGTATTAGAGGATTATGTAAAGAAAATACATGATAAAACAAAAAAAGAGACGCCTGACTATGTAAGCCGTCTTGCGAGCCGTATATTGAGGGATAACTAATGATAATTAAATTTAAAGCGTGGACACCAGAACTTAAAAAAAATGCTTGGATTGCAGAGGGTGCTTCGGTTATAGGTCGTGTTAAAATGGGTGAAGACTCTGCAGTGTGGTTTGGTTGTGTAGTACGTGGTGATGTTCACCACATTAGCATAGGAGACAGAAGTAACATTCAAGACCTTAGTATGATACATGTAACCCACCATAAAAAAGCCGATATGAGTGATGGTAACCCGACGATTATTGGTAATGACGTGACAGTAGGACACAGAGTAATGTTACACGGTTGCACCATAGAAGATGCTTGTCTTATAGGGATGAGTGCAACTATTTTAGATGGTGCAGTTATAGGTAAAGAGTCTATAGTGGGTGCATCTGCTTTGGTAACAAAAAACAAAGTCTTTCCTCCGCGAAGTCTCATAATGGGAAGTCCTGCAAAAGTGGTTCGTGAGCTTACAGATGCAGAGGTAGAGGAGCTTTACGCTTCTGCTTCACGTTATGTTAAATTTAAAAATGAATATCAGTAAAAAAGGTACGTTTTATGCAAAATTTTGTCTCTAAATCATTTCAAGATATTTTTAGTCCATCTGTTCTAGCATTTGTACTCAAAGTTGGTTTTGGATCTATATTTTTATGGGTAACTGTTTTATGGCTTACCTGGGATATCTATTCAAACTTTATAGAACTCTATATTCAAAAAATTCCTCTAGTGGGTAGTTGGGAGTGGGTACAGTCAGGAGGAAGTGTTTTTATTGCTCTCGTAGTAGGGTATATGTTGATTATCATGACTATATCTGCCTTTACCTCTTTATTTAGTGAACCTTTGCTAAAAAAACTTGCAAAAGTTCACTACCCTGAAGTAGAGGCCGATGGAGTACCTAGTATTGGCAAGTCTATTTTTCTTACCATTAAAGCCACACTTCTATTTTTCATCATGTTTCTTGTCTCATTTCCACTGCTTTTCATTCCTGTATTGGGTCAAATATGGATGCTTTGGCTTTGGGGTCTTCTCATAAAGGAGCCTACAAGTTATGATGTAGGTTCTCTTTTTCCTAGTCAAAATGGTGTAGATGTAAAAAGTAAAAGCATGGGAATTACAGCGATGCTTGCTTCTTTGTTTAACTATGTTCCTCTACTCAACATCTTTGCACCTATATTTGCACAAATTCTTTTTTTACATCAAATATTGGGGAAAAATAAATAATCCAAAAGATGACACCCTAAGATGTCATCTCTTTCTTTAATCTACGATCTTTTCTGCTAGAAGTAGAAAAACGCAATAAATCATCTGTAGTTTTTACATACTCTGGTAGTGTTGTCACACTTTTTTCCATCACTTTTGCAGCACAAACAGCGTCACTATATGCTCTGTGGTGGGTGGCAGTCTCAATTTGAAGAGCGTCTATGAGGTAAGCTAAGCCGTAACGTTCACTCTCAAATGTACGTCTTGCTAAGTCTATGGTACAGAGTTTAGGGTTACCTATGCCACCCAAACCAAAACGATCAAAAGAGGCATTTAAAAACCCATAATCAAAATTTGCATTATGTGCTACAAAAATGGCATTACCCATAAACTCTCTTAACCTTGTCAATGCCTCCCTTCGTGTAGGAGCACCCATAAGATCCGTAGGCTCAATACCTGTAATTTTAGTAATAAACTCAGGGAGAAAAGCACACTCTACAAAGGTTTCAAAATGGTCTATCACTTCTCCATCTTGAACCATCACTGCACCGATTTCAATCACCTGTGAAGTACCTGGTTTACTACCATTTGTCTCTATATCAATTACACAATATTTCTGTTTACAGTACGGAGTAAAATAGGTTTCAAGCTTATAACACCCACCCTCTTCTTCTATAGGGTAACCAGAAGCTTGAAGTAAAATAAAAATCGTATCGCTATCTTCTAACAAAGTCGTATGTTTAATAGCTATATGCCTATACTGCTCTTGTGTTAAAATACCTTCATGCTTGCGAAAGGCTTGTGTTAATTCATCAAATACTTTTTGCATTTGCAATAAACTGCTTTACTTTCTTAGGATCTTTTTTACCTTTTATAGACTCAACTCCAGAGCTTACATCTACACCATAAAAACCATATTTTTTAACTTCTAGTACATTTTCAGGTGTTAAACCACCTGCTAAAATAATTTTGGAACAATCAACACCATTAAACCACTCTAAATTTAAACGTTTTCCACTTCCACCATACGCTTCACAATAGGCATCTACTAAACGGTATCTATCTGAGAATTTATCTATATCTTCTGCAGACTTAGCACGCACAACAGGTAGTGTTTTTGATGCAATAATGTCTAGAGACTCTTCATCTACATCAAAATGAATTTGGGCTAATGAGATGTCGGTATATTTACAAACTGTATCTATGGTGTCTACCCCCTCGTTTACAAAAAGCCCTACTCTCTCTACAAAGGGAGGGAGTTTATCTATTATGCGTTTGGCTGCGGTTGAGGTAATGTAACGTGGGGATTGGTTATAAAAAACAAAACCTAAAGCATCAGCTCCACACTCAACTGCATGCAAAGCATCTCTCATGTTCGTAATTCCACATATTTTAACTCTCATATACTTTTTCCCTTTTACTTTAATAAACTTATTGCTTTTGCTATACTCTCTGGGTGTTTATAGACAAATGAACCTGCGACTACCACATCTACTCCTGCTTCTTCAAGAAGTTTAACATTTTTATCATTTACTCCTCCATCAACTTCGATAAGACAATCAGGGTTTTTTTCATTGATAAGATTTTTAAGACGTTTTGCTTTTTCTACTACAGAAGTAATAAACTTTTGTCCACCAAAACCAGGATTTACAGACATAAGCAGAACCATATCTACATCTTCTAATAAAAACTCTATCGCTTCAGGTGGTGTATGCGGGTTGAGTGTTATGGCTGGCTTGATACCTAATGAACGGATCTTTTGTATGAGTCTATGAGGATGTTTCTCCTCTTCAATATGAAAAGAGATATACCCTGGGTTTAAGGGAGCAAACAGATCAACAAAAAAACTGTTATTTTCTACCATTAAATGCACATCAAGAGGTTTTGTTGCTGCTTTAGCTACGGCGTCAACTACAACAGGACCAATAGTCAAATTTGGCACAAAATGCCCATCCATTACATCTACATGCACTAAATCACAGCCACCATCACAAATGGCCTTTACATCATGGGCCAAATTTCCAAAATCTGCAGAAAGAATACTTGGAGCTACTAACATTGTTATTCCTAATAAAATTAATTTTTATAATTATATCAAAATCAAACTTGTGGGCAGAGCTATTTAACTTAAGCATATTTTATGCACAAATACTCTATAATCGCACAAAATATTCAGAAATAGAAGGTATTATCATGTCAAGAAAATGTGAAATCACTGGCAAAGGGCCATTAGTAGGGAACAACGTTTCTCACGCAAACAACAAAACAAAAAGAAGACAACTTCCAAACTTAAGATCTGTAAAAATTACACTTGAAGATGGAACAACAAAAAGAGTAAGAGTTGCTGCATCTACATTAAGAACAATGAAAAAGAAAGCTGCACAAGCTGCAGCAGTAGCTAACTAAAACCCCTTCAGCTAAGTAGAGAGAGTAGAACTTCTACTCTTTTTAACTTTGCTAAAGAAATCTTCTATTTATGGTACTCATAAATAAATTAAAAACGTTTCTCGGTTGGAGAAGCGCCCCAAAACCACATATTACACTAAATGATGAATATTATGGTCATTTAGCCCCCTTTAGACTTCCCCTTATACTTACTGTACTTATCATGCTTATTGGTACAATAGGATACATGGTTATTGATAGTTTTCCTCTCATGGATGCTATTTACCAAACAGGTATTACTTTTACGACTGTAGGGTTTGGTGAAATTCATCCCATTTCAGATATAGGTCGTATTTTCACTATTACACTTATAATTTTTGGTTTTGTTGTCTTCTCCATTGCTGTAGGTATTATTGCAGAAGTTGTTAAAAAAGGTGAATTCCAAAAAACTGCCAAGGAGCGTAAAATGCTTTATGAAATTGCTAGACTCAAGCAACATTTTGTTGTCTGTTATCACAATGAATTTACTATTCAAGTTACGAAACAACTGCTTGCAAATCATATCCCTTTTGTTGTAGTTGACCCAAGAGAAGATATGGAAGAGGTAGCAAAAAAGTATAAATACCCTTACTATGTTTCGGCTGAAGCCCACACAGAAGAGGGTATTTTAAAATCTCATCTATCATCAGCTAAAGGTGTTATTACGCTTGCTGACAATGTGGCAGATAACATTGCAACTATCGTTTCTGTTCGTCTTTATGAAACAGAGATTCATCGAAGTAGAAAGTACCTTATCATCGCCAATGCACAGAGTTATGAAGATGAACAAAAACTTCAAAAACTTGGAGCAAACAAAGTGGTAACAGCCACTAAACTTATGGCTCAGCGTATCAATGCTATGGCTGCTAGACCTGATATGGAAAACCTTTTACAAGAGTTTCTCTATAAACAAGATACACCTCTTGACATGGAAGAGGCAAAAGTTTCTAAAACTTCATGGCTCACCCTCCAAAAAATAAAAACTGCCCGTTTTAGAGATATTGCAAATGTTACCATCATTGGAATACGCCAAAAAGATAACAAGTTTATTCCTATGCCTAAAGGTAATACTATCATCATGCCTGAGTCTAAACTACTTCTTATTGGTACTAGCAAAGGGATAAGACATGCTAAAAAAATTATTCGTAAAAAAGAGAAACCAGAGGAGTTAAAATATGTATAATATTATTTCACTTGAAAATGGACTTGAAAATGTTCAAGGCTTTTATTGTGGTGCAACCAATGTAGGTATGAGAATAAACCCTACTAACGCTAGTACATCAAAAATAGATGGAGATGTGGCATTTATCCGTTCAGATAAACCCTGTGACATCTCTTCGGTTTTTACTTCTAACACTTTTCAAGCTGCCCCTATTAAGCATTATCAAGAATATCCTAAAGGATTTCAAACTAACTTTCTCCTCATTAATGCAAAAAATGCCAATGCCATGACAGGTAAAAAAGGAGTAGAAGATATAAATTACATTATGTCAACGCTTCATTCTAAGCTAAACGTACTCAACCCTGTGATGAGTTCAACTGGTGTGATAGGGTACCGTTTACCTACAGATAAAATCACTTCTGCTTTTGACACACTAAATTTCAATAGCAGTGATTCTCATACTACGGCACGTGCTATTATGACAACAGACAGTTTTAAAAAAGAGCTAGCTTACAAAGTAGAACTTGAAAATGGAAAAAGTTTTAACATAGCAGCTATTTGTAAAGGTGCAGGAATGATAAACCCTGCTATGGCTACGATGCTCTGTTTTATTACCACTGATGCAAACATACCTAAAGCTGATATGGATGAACTACTTACATTAAGCAGTGAAGCATCATTTAACCGTATCTCGGTTGATGGAGACACCTCTACCAATGATACAGTCATGCTACTAGCAAATAAAGAGAGTGGGCATTACAATAAAGAAGCATTTAATGAAGTTTTAGAAAAAATCATGTTTGAACTTGCAATGATGATACTGAAAGATGGAGAAGGTGCAAACAAGCTTGTAGCTTTTGAAGTGAATGGTGCAAAGAGTGAAGATGAGGCAAAAAAAGCCAGTATGGCTTTAAGTAACTCTCTTCTAGTGAAGACTGCCCTTTTTGGTGAAGACCCTAACTGGGGGCGTATCGCTTCAACTATAGGGGCTAGTGGTATAGCGTGTGATGAGAGTAAACTTGTGATTCATTATGATGATTTACTCATTTACTCTGATGCGTTTAGAGAACTAGACAAAGTACGTGAAGAGAAAGCTTACAAAATAATGAAACAAGAGCAGTTTAAAGTAACCTGTAATATAGGTTTAGGAGAAGCATCTTATATCTCTTATGGTTGTGATTTAAGCTATGAATATGTAAAAATTAATGCAGAGTATAGAACTTAATTCACCTCTAATCACAAAAAAGATAAAATACAGCAAATTATAAGACAGGAGTCACCATGTTACACGAATATAGAGATGAAATTCATGACCTTAAACAAGAGAATGCTCATTTTGCTAAAATCTTTGAAAAGCACAACGAACTTGACAAAAAGGTTGAAGATGCAGAAGCAGCTAGAGTTATCCTTACAGATGTAGAGCTTGAAATTCTTAAAAAAGAGAAACTTCTTTTAAAAGATGAAGCATACAAAATGATTATCGATTTTAAAAAATCAAAAGCATAGTCAACTTGTGAGCTTTAGCTCACACTCACCTATTCCTCTACATACATCACCCAATACTTCCACACTAGACACGCTACACATATATTTAGGACATACAACTATGGCATCATTTGACACAATAACCAACATACCAAAAGCACTATTAGAGATTATCAATACCTTTAACTTTAAACAGATGAGTGAAATTCAAGATAAAACCATCAACCCTATTTTAGAGGGTAAAGATATTTTGGCACAGTCCAAAACAGGTTCAGGTAAAACATTAGCATTTGGAATACCTGCAATTATGAATACTAATATGAATACCAACAAGCCACAAACGATTATTATTACCCCTACTCGTGAACTTGCCGAACAAATAGCCATAGAACTTAGAAAAATAGCAGCCTATAAACCAAACCTTAAAATACTCACACTATATGGAGGGGTACCATTAAGAGCTCAAGCAGACTCTTTAGATAAAGGGTCTCACATACTCATAGGAACACCAGGGAGAATACAAGACCATCTAGCCAAGGAGACTTTAGTACTAGATAGCATTAAGACTTTAGTACTTGATGAAGCAGACCGCATGTTAGACATGGGCTTTTATGATGAAATCGTAAAAATTGGCTCAAATATGCCAAGAGGAAAACAGACACTGCTCTTCTCTGCAACATTTCCACAAAACATTGAAAAACTAGCAAAAGCACTTTTAAAACAACCCCTTACCGTTAAAGTCGACACCATTCAAGAAAAGAGTAAAATAGATGAAATCGTGTATGAAACTACCGATAAATTTAAAACACTCACTGCTCTTATACAGTCTTATAAACCTGAGTCTTTACTAATATTTTGTAACACCAAAGCAGAAGTAATCTCACTTACAGATACCCTAGCAGCACGTGGACACTCTGTAATAGATATACATGGTGACTTAGATCAAAGAGATCGTAACGAGTCTGTTATTGCTTTTTCAAACAAATCAAAACGTATTATGGTGGCTACTGATGTAGCATCAAGAGGACTAGATATTAAAGGTATTGAACTAATAATTAATTATGACTTACCTTTTGATACAGAAGTATATACACACCGTATAGGACGTACAGGACGAGCAGATGCTACAGGTGTGGCACTCTCACTCTTAGAAGATAAAAATAGTGAAAAATTCTCTTACATTAATGCTTTTGCCCGTAAAGGTGAAATGAAAGATTTACGTGTAGATGCAGCATTTAAAATGACTTCTAAATACGATACACTATGCATCAATGGTGGTAAAAAAACAAAACTACGTGCGGGGGATATACTTGGTACTTTTTGTAAAGAGATAGGTATTGACCCTAAAATGATAGGTAAAATAAATATTACAGAGACAAAGTCTTATGTAGCATTAGATTACACTGTTGTAGATAAGGTCTTTAAAGCATTGAAAAAAACCCCAATAAAAAAGAAAAAATATATCTCTTGGATATTAGATTAGTCTTATATGCATAAAGTTTTCACTCTACTGAAAACTTTATGCTATAATATAAATACTAGACTACCATAAAGAGATAAAATGGAATTAATAACATCACTAACCTATTACTCATCACTATTTCAATCTATGAAAATACCAGACTATACAAGAGCTATCTATAACAAAATAAGTTTTTCTCATAAATTGATTGGCATACGTGGTGCTAAAGGTGTAGGAAAGACAACATTACTACAGCAATATCTGAACCAATTAACCTTACCTATTACTCAAAAAGTATATATATCTATGGACAATCCACTCATAGGTACTACTAGACTGTTAACTCTTGCAGAGGAGTTTTACAAAAGAGGTGTTAAGGTTTTAGTTGTTGATGAAATCCACTATCAAAGAGACTTTGAGCAAGACCTTAAAACTATTTATGACTTTTTTGATATACAGATTGTATTTTCAGGTTCAAGTGCAATAGCTCTTAGTGAAGCCGATTTGAGCAGAAGAGCTTTAGTCTATACTGTACCCATACTCTCTTTTAGAGAGTACCTAGAACTTAAATTAAATAAAAAGTTTGAGCCTATAGAGTTTGAATTCTTACTAGAAAATCACACACAATATGCATTTGAAATTATATCTCAGATAAAACCTCTACAGTATTTTGAGGAGTATTTAGATTTTGGTGCGTATCCTTTCTTCTTAGAGGGTAGTGAACAAGACTACGTCATGAAGCTTACATCAGCTATCAACAAAACTATAGAGAGTGATTTACTACAACTCTTCAATATAGACCCTAAAAATATCACTCTGCTCAAAAAGCTACTAGTCATTATGTGTGAAAATCCTCCATGCGAGATAAACATCACCTCTTTAGCTAGAGAGATGGAGCTTAATGTTAAGACACTCTACCACTACATAAATGCACTAGAAAAAGGTAAGCTTATAAAAGTACTCTACTACAATAAAAGAGGAAATGCTATTTTTCAAAAACCAAATAAAGTACTCTTAGATAATCCATGCCTATTTAAAGTACTTTGCTTTAGTTCAAACAAAGGAGCTACAAGAGAGTCATTTTTTCTCTCTATGGTAGAAGAACATACAGTTCGTTATGCCAAACAAGGTGACTATAGTGTTAAAAATCATCGTTTTGAGATAGGTGGTAAAAATAAGAGTTTTAAACAAATTAAAAATATAGAGCAAAGTTATCTAGCATTAGATGATTTAGAGATGGGAGACGGTAACAAGATACCACTTTGGCTGTTTGGATTTTTGTATTAAGGATTTACATATGAATTTAATCAACCACTTCCCACTATTAATATTGTAATATTTTTCTGTAATCATACATTTTTACTCTAACTTAAACTTAACTATGCAAAATAAGATTATTGAGGAAAAATATATCTCTTGGATATTGGATTAGTCTTCGAGTATCTCTCTTCTCCTCTTGTTACGTACTACATAAAAAAGTGTAATCAGTACTACAGAGATGAGTGCAACAAGTGTTGCTGATTTGAGGTACTCAGAGATGAGTTCTTCATTTGAACCAAGGAGATACCCTAAAGCAACTAGAACTATTACCCAAATACCTGCACCAAGCCCTGAATAAAAAGAGAATTTTGCAATATTCATGCGTGCTAATCCTGCAGGTAAAGAGATAAGCTGACGAATCCCAGGGATGAGTCTTCCATTAAATGTAGATAGTTCTCCATGTTTTACAAAAAATAGTTCTAGTTTGTCTAATGTCTCTTCTTTTATGAAAAAATACTTTCCATACTTTAAAATAAATTTCCTACCAAATTTCATTGCTAAGTAGTAGTTAAACAATGCTCCCAAGACTGAGCCTAAAATACCCATAAAAATAATAATATAGAGGTTCATTTCACCTTTATAGGCTAAATAACCAGCAGGTATCATAATAATTTCACTAGGGAAAGGGAAGAAAGTACTCTCAAGAAACATAAGAAGAAAAATACCCCAATAGCCCATGTCACCGACATATTGGACTATTGCATTGGCTATATCGTGTATCATATAATAGTTTTATTCAGAAAATGCACCAACTGCTGTTAAGCGCTGGTAACGATGTTCAAGTAACTCATCTGTTGTAAGCTCTTTTAACTCTTTTACTTTTTCTAAGAAATAATGCTTTAAAACTGCTGCTGATGTCGCTTTATCGCGGTGTGCACCAATAAGTGGCTCTTCGAGTAAATCATCTATAAGCTTATGCTCTAAGAGATCTGTAGCTGTGATTTTGAGTGCTTTTGTTGCAACTTCAACTTTCGTAGGATCATTCCATAAGATAGCTGAACACCCTTCTGGTGAAATAACAGAAAATACAGAATAACGCATCATTGCCAATTTATCTGCAACACCGATAGCTAATGCACCACCAGAACCACCCTCACCTATTACAATAGAGATAAGGGGTACAGTTACGGAAGCAAACTCGAAAAGATTTCTAGCGATAGCTTCACTCTGACCCCTCTCCTCTGCACCAAGACCAGGGTATGCACCTGGAGTGTCTATAAGCATAAGTACAGGAATATCAAATTTCTCTGCCATTTTTACTGCACGAAGGGCTTTTCTGTACCCTTCAGGATTTGGCATACCAAAATTTCTTTTGATTTTATTTTTAACACCACGACCTTTTTGTTCACCAATAATCATAGTCTTATGTCCATCAATCCAACCGATATAACATAAGATAGCTGGATCATCACGGAAAGCACGGTCTCCATGAATTTCATAAGCATCTTCCATTAAGAGCTTTATGTAATCTAAGGCATAGGGTCTGTCTGGATGACGTGCTAATTGCAGTTTCTGATAGTCACTCAATGAACCGAATGTCTTTTCTACCTCTTTTTCTAACTCTTTTTGATGCTTCTCTACAGATTCAAGGTTTGCAATGGCATGTGCCGATACTATCTCAGCTTGTATCTTTTCAATTTTATTTTCAAAATCTAAATAGGTTGCCATATTATAGTCCTTATACTTTTTTGAAGATTACTACACCATTTGTACCACCAAAGCCAAATGAATTACTCATAGCAACATTAATGTCTGCTTTTCTTGCTTTATTTGGAATATAGTCAAGATCACAATTTTCATCTGCTGTTGTATAGTTAATTGTTGGAGGAAGTACACCATCTCTCATTGACATAAGACAAACAACTGCTTCAATAGCACCTGCTGCACCTAAACAATGACCTACTTGTCCCTTAATAGAACTTACAGGAGGACAATTTTCTTTACCGCCAAACAACTCTTTAAGTGCTGCTGTTTCATTTTTGTCATTTACAGGAGTAGAAGTTCCATGAGCATTGACATAATCAACTTTAGGTTCGCCTGCCATTTTGTAGGCACCCTTCATAGCACGAAGCGGGCCATCCATTGTAGGTGTTGTAATGTGGTTAGCATCGCCACTTTCACCAAAACCAATGAGTTCTCCATAAATTTTAGCTCCACGTGCAACGGCATCATCATAGCTCTCTAAAACTAATGCTCCAGCACCTTCACCCATAACAAATCCATCTCTATCTGTATCAAAAGGTCTTGATGATGTTTGTGGATCATCATTTCTTGTTGAAAGTGCTTTCATTGCAGCAAATCCACCTATTCCTACAGGACAGATAGCTGACTCCGCACCAATAACAAGCATCTTATCTGCTGTACCGACCATAATAGACTTTGCTGCCTCACCTATGGCATGAGTACCTGCTGCACATGCAGTAACAGAGGAAAGGTTTGGTCCTTTTAAATCTTCATAGATAGAGATAAACCCACCTAGCATATTGATTAATGAAGAGGGGATAAAGAAAGGAGAAATTCTTCTTGGTCCTCTTGTTTCACATACAACAGAGTTTTTTTCTATATTAGGAAGTCCACCAATACCTGAACCAGATGCAACACCAAATCTCTCTTTATCTACATCATCAGGTAAATTTGCATCTTCTATTGCTTCAGCGGCAGCTTTTATTCCTAGTTGTATAAATCTATCTGCTTTTTTTATCTCTTTTGCATCCATCACTGTAGATGCATCAAAATCCATAATTTCACCAGCAATTTTTACTGAATGCTTCTCTGTATCAAATGATTCAATTGTTTTAATCCCACATTTTCCCTCAATGATTGCAGAAAATGCACTCTCTTTATCAAGACCTAACGAATTTATCATTCCTAAACCTGTAACTACTACTCTTTTCACTGGCTCTCCTATCTGCTTACTTTAATAAGATATATGTCAATACTTCGTAAAATACTAATATATAACTTATAGACCCCAATAAAGGAGTCTATAATTTTAACTATACGTTTTCGATGAATTTAATTGCATCTGCTACAGTAGCAATTGCTTCTGCTTGATCATCAGGAATTTCGATATCGAATTTTTCTTCAAGTGCCATTACTAACTCAACAACATCAAGACTATCAGCTCCAAGATCCTCTACGAATTTAGACTCTTCTTTTACCTCATCTGGGCTCACATTTAGTTGTTCAACTACTACTTCTTTTACATCATCAAATAATGCCATTGATTACTCCTTAAGTTTGTTATAAAATACGCATTATTATAACAAAAAAATAATAAGATTCTTATATTTTATTCTCCTAAAAGGCTTTTTTTCACAAAAGGGTCATGTAGGTTCTTTCCTTGCAACATTAATAATCTCATCTCTTCATAAGATACAAGACCCTCTTTTTTATTTTTCACGGCTGCGAAACCATATCCCATAGGTGAAGGTGCTATGCGAGAGTACCATGCTTTTTTTGCATCTATCCACTCATGAGTATCTAATGTTTGGGTTAAAATTATTTTTGTATTAGGAGAGTGATTTTCAAGCCAAAGTACTACACAACCAATATCATCATAAAAATAGGTATCACCCTCTTGTGTAATAAGCTCAGCTGCATACTCTAATGTTTCTACATCCATACTACACTCTGAACACTGATACTCTTTGGCTTTAATAGGAATAGCTTTATGACTTGTATTACCTTTATACACATACCTCGCACCTTCATCGGTACCTAAGGAGAGTAACAATACTAATATAATAGCAATAACAATAACAAAAGTTAAAATATTCATTAAAATCTTTTTCACAGAAACACCCCATTTTTTAAATAATAGATACCTACATAAGCACTACAGAGCAGTACAAATATAGTTAATAATAGTAACGAAATTCTCTTTAGAAACTCTGATGATTGTTTAAAAAAATGGTGCATGACTGCTCTGTTTATCGTTAGAAATATACCTAACAACAGTAAACCCCATAACAGATACCCTACATAATAGTAATGGTCTTGAAGCATACAAAAAGGACATTGATGTGTTGGTAGTTCATAAATATACGTACCAAAGAAATATACCACCGCATAATATGCAATAGCAGCAAAAAGCAGACTAGCAAAAAGACTCATAATGATAAGGTCAGAGAGTACAGTTAAAACAAGTAAAGCAAAAAGTAGGTAAAAAAGTATAAGTAGTTTAGGTATATCTAAACCAAACGGCAGCCCATTACCTCCTCCTGTTTGACCAAATATTACAGAACAACAACTCACAGGATTATCTGTTTCAATATGAGTAAAGTATAGTATATCTAGTACAAATTCTACACTAAGAAGCAGAAAGATAAAAATAAAAAACCATGACTTTAGTTTCAAATAAGGGTAATTTTTCTCTTTAAGATCTATACTATTGATGCTTAACCACAATCCACTTAAAAACAAAATAACAATTTTAAGCAGTAAAAGGGGATTACCATACTCATTAGCTTTAACCACACCTGCTCCACACATTGCTCCAGGAATAAGGCTAGAGAGATTGTCAATAGTATAAACAAAATAAGGCAACAAAACTACTTTAAGTAGCATTACAAAAAATATAATTGTCATTACCAAGTAAGAACGGTTCTCTAAAATAAACTGCTCGGTAGTAAATATTTTAAAATTCCATTTTCTTAATAATCCAAAAGTAGCTATAGATGCAACAAAAAGTAGTAAATAAAGTACAGATTCAGAAAGAAGATAGACAATGACTTCACTGCTTAAAAGTATTTCATTCATTAGACAATACTCCCATCCTCCATATGTATCACTCTACTTATAAAAGGTAATGTTTCAAAAAGTGGGTCATGGGTTGCTACTATAATTGTTTTACCTTTAGCATGAAGAGATTGCAAGATTTCAATAAATTTTAAAGAATTTGCTTTGTCAAGATTTGCAGTAGGTTCATCACATATAACAAGATTTGGTTCTGCAACCAATGCTCTTGCTATGGCGCATCGCTGTTTTTCTCCACCTGAAAGCTCTTTTACTTGTTGTGATGCTTTATGTAAAATAGAGGCATCTTGCATACTCTTTTTAGCCATCTCTTTTACTACCTCTAATGTTAACCCTGAATGTATAAGCGGTGCCATAACATTCTCTTCAACACTCAATGCTTCCAAAAGATTAAAATGCTGAAATATAAACCCTATACTTTTTGCACGATAAGCAGAAGCATGAAGGTCAGGTAACTTAGAAATCAGCTCTGCTTCTACTACTATTTTACCACGACTTGGTTTATCTAATGCCGCTATGAGTGAAAGAAGTGTTGATTTACCACTTCCACTTACTCCACTTATAATGGCAGTTTCTCCTCCTTGAAGTTCAAAGTTTATCGCTTTTAGTGCTTCAAAAGCCTGTGGGGTTCCTTCATTAAATATTTTGTAAACATTTTCTATATGAATCATTATAACATTGCCTCTTTTGGTGGAGTAACTGCTATTTTCCATGCAGGTATAAGTACAGCTCCTAAAAAAGGAATCGCATAAAAAAGAAAAATAGATCCTAATAAACCAAACTCTATAGTAGGAGTAAACTCCACAGAGTTAGATAAGTTTGTACCCCCTAAGAATATTTGACTTAGCAGTGGTGCATCTCCTATAAATACATACAGATATGCCAAAACTACACCCAAAATAAAACTTACAAATACCACTATTACTGTCTCATAAAACTTTAATTTTAAAATATCTTGAATACTCCAGCCTACTGCACGTAAAATACCTATCTCTTTACGCTCTGTTGAGTAAACCATTGAGTAACGCTGATAGAGTATAAGCATAAAAGTTACCATTGCAACAAGATACAAAATCAAGAAAAGTCCACCTTTATAGTTATATAGGTTTTCATACGCTTTGACAACCTCTCTTTTTTCTACAACACGTACATCATAAAACTGTAAATGTAGTTTTGCAGTAATATTGTCCCACTCTGCATCATTGGGAACATTAAATGTGATATCTGTCACTTCATCTTCATCTAGCCCAAATATCTCTCTAGCCAATTCAATAGGCATAATTATCATATCATTCGCTATAAGATTTGCTTCATTTGGAAGCGTATGATATATTTTTACTTTTTTAAAACTTCCTTTTGGAGTTTTAAATGAAAAGCTATCTCTGTAGTAATGCTTAAATAAAAAACTTTTCACTCCACTACCAACAATCATACTTTCTGTAGATAAAAAACTTTTTAAGTCTAAATCTTTGACTAAATTTTGTAATGACTTACTACTTTGTTCATCAAAAAAATCTACACCTACGACTAAAAATGATTTCTCTCTTGGAGTGAAGAAGTATCTACCATATACACGGGGTGCTACTTTTGATACTCCGTTAATTTCCAAAATATCATCTATCCATTCCATAGGAGTATTTACAGTTCTCCCTGCTTGTACTCTACTGACTGTAAAATCACTTTGAGTTTTTACAGTCTCTAAAAGAGTATTTTGAAGAGAAGAAGAGATAAAAAGTACAGAACTTAAAAGAAAAATAATAATTATAGAGATAATCACTACACCAATGTGTTTGCCTTTTTGTTTAAAAAGAAGAAGGGTCAAGAAGTATAAAAACGTATTATTTTGCATAGACTAAATCCATTTTATTCATTGTTTGCATTTGAGGGTATGCAGGGTGAAGCACTGTATCAAAAGTAAGAATTCTTGGCTCATAATATGCAACAGAGAGTGAAACAGATGAAATATTTGTCACTTTTGTTAGCTCACTTGGAAATTTATTTTGATAATTTTCTGAAGAGAGGTTACTATAGGTAATGTAATGTAATGAGACCATAACAACGAAGATAAATAGTATAGAGACAACTGCTGAGAACTCTTTAATCATATCTACTCTTTACTTTTGCATTGACTATGGTTGCTCTATACCATCTAATGCCATCACCATTTTATCTGTAATTTCATCAAACTTTACAAGTGCTTTTCCATTATGATCTGCCATAAATGCCTCTGCACTTTTTTGACTTTTAAAAGGAATCAATTCACGCCCCATAGGTCCATAAACATCTGAGTCAAGTACATAAAAAGCCTCTTTAGCTTCTATCTCTTCAAGTGTATAGTAGTCACTCACAGTTATTTTACTAATATTACTACGCTTATAAGGAAAGTCACCATCAAAGATATAATACTTCATCATATCTTTCACACCATCAAAATAGTAACTTTTTCCATCATGCTTAATGTATGCTGCCCACTTAGGGTACTTATGAACAAACATACCACATACAGGGCATTTTGCTTTAGTGGGAACTTCTATATGCTTACCCACTAGTTTCATGCTACCATTACTCACATAAAACGCTACAGCTTTTAACTTAGAGTTTGAAAGAGGAGGACAAGCTTTAGAGACTTTTATTTTTTTTATTAGCTCGTCTATCGTACCTTGGGATGAAGGAAGCACTTTCTCTTTACAAAGGGTTTTTACTATCTTTTCACCTTTGTTTGAGAGCTTAACAACCTTTGCTAAACTCAATTCATTTGCAAAAAGCAATCCAGTGAGAAATAGTGATAGTAATAATATTTTTGTCATACTTTTAGCCTATTAAAATGAAACTGTCGGGTGCGTAATCACGCAGCAGAATAAAGATATCTATGCGGTGCGTGAATACGCACCCTATTATCTACTTTTTAAGTAAAGTCCTATCGCTTGCATCTGTTTAGGATTTATATCTTTACATAATTTGTTTTCAACTATAAATGCTTTTGCTTCAGCAGTAGTGGCAAATTTCTTGTCTGTTTTTTGACACATTTTACCATATACCATTTCACCTTTTGTTGTCATCATTGCTTGTTTTTTAGCAATCATTTTACTATCTTTAGCAAAGTCACTCTGTGCAACTTTATATGCTTCATTGTAGTCAACAACACTACCGCCATTTGCTTTAGCAAATGCTTCTGCATCTACTTTATTTCCAAAAGCATATTTACTTACCATTGTCATCGTACCTTTTTTAGCAGAGCCTACAACATATATAGCTTTATCAACAGCAATAAACTTAAGTGTTGTAACATCCACTACTTTAATTTCCGAAAGTTTCGCACCTTTTTGAGTATCTTCTACTATACAATGAATAGAACAGTACTGTTTCACTTTTCCATCAACAGTTGCTGCATGGTTAGTTTTGTAAAACATTGGAAGTGTCATTCCACACTCAGGACAAAACATTTTTGCTTTTCCCTCTTGAAGAATTGTTGCTTTATCTGCTGGAACCATTTGAAACATTTTCATCATTTTCTTTGGTTTATCCTCTTGTGCTTGTACCAATGTTAACATTAATCCTAATGCTAGAAGTGTAAATATACTTTTTTTACGACTCAGCATTTAGTGCCTCGCTTGTACTGAATTTCACACAAATCATTTAGTGATTTGTTGCACTGTGTTTTAACACTTGTAATTCTTGTCATTTTATTTCCTTATATTTTTAATAATATATAGTAATATATTAATGTTAAATAACTGTTAAGTATTTAACTTAT
>JAYEHY010000077.1:0-13783 GCA_034659695.1 Campylobacterota bacterium
TTGGCAATCAACTCAACTAGCTTATGATGATAAGTTATTTTATTCATAACTTAATTATACTCTACTCTGTTTCTACCACTCTTCTTTGCTCTATAGAGTGCATCATCCGCTCTCTTCATCACACTTTTTTGTTCATCATCTTCACTGAAACTAGCCAGACCGAAACTACAAGTAATCTTTAGATTATCTTTGAACAAATGAGCCTCTATAGTCTCTCTAAGGTTTTGTGCCACCTCCATAGCCTCTTCTGTGGTAGCATTTGGCAGTACTTTGACAAACTCTTCACCACCCCATCTAGCAAATATATCATCTTTTCTTGTCTTCTTTTTGATGATTTGTGCTAGTTCTGAGAGTATATCATCGCCTACTTGATGTCCATAGGTATCATTGATATTTTTAAAATGGTCAATATCTAGTATCATAAAGCTAAGGGGAGTTTTATCTGCTCTATATTTAGCCATCTCTACGAGAAACTCTTTTTCAAAATAGGCACGATTGTGAATTTGAGTCAACTCATCAATATAGGCTTTTTTTTCAAACTCTTTTTTTTGTGACTCAATGACTGTTACTTCTGTAAAAGTTATAATAGTATGTAAAGTATTTTCTATATGTTTAAGTGACAATAGAAAAATTTTCTCTTCTCCATTATCATCTTCCATCGCAACCAATCTCTTTTCATCATCTATTTTTTGCAATTGTTCTACCCAGTGCACATCATCTAAATCTTCAGGATAGAGATAATCATCATGTTGCACAAACAACTTATTCAAACACTTATATTTTTTTATAAACTCTTCTACATCTTTGACATTATAGTATTTCAAAAATTTACTATTTGCAAAGATGACGCTATTGTCACTTCCCAAAACAACCAAACAGTTATCTTGAAGTTGGCTAATCTCTTGGGTAAGCACTATTTGATTTGCTAACTCTTTTTCAACTTTAATTCGTTCTGTAATATAGGCTATTTTCTTCTCTAATAAATCAATATCAATAGGCTTTAAGATATACGCATCTATATGCATCTCAATAGCATCTATGAAAAAATGACTCTCACTGTGTGCTGTGGTAATGACAATGTACTGCTTTGGATTTATCTTTTTAATAGCCCTAGACATCGCTATGCCATCCATATTTGGCATCTTTATATCTGTCACTACAATATCTGGATGATGTTTTTTGTAAAGATCTAACCCCTCTTGACCATCACAAGCGACAAAGAGTTCGTTAGAAAAATATTGCAGTGGTCTTTTAACATTCTCCCTGATACCCTCTTCATCTTCTACATACAAAATTGTTGGTTTATACTGCATAACTTATTCCCTTTATTATATTAGACTTTACTTTTCTATACATACTTTAATTTCTTGATAACAGGCATTTTCACCCTCTTCACTAAGTATGGAGGGAGTAAGATAGTTTACCCCTATAGTATTGTTAGTTATTAGTATACAGTCAAGGCGTAAGTTTTCATTGTATTTTACATAAAAATCATACTCACCATATTCTGAACTTATCTTTACACTTTCACCCTCACTATACCCTAAATCTGGATGAAGTTCCACCTCATTACCTCTCACAAATTGTGTATTTAATGACTTAGATGACTTAGGGGAAAGCAACCAAAAAACTGCTTCTTCTTTTTTATTTTTACTCTGTTTACGATACTTTGTAAAACGTTTTGTGTTGATAAAGTCATCATCATACTCTTCTATAAATTCAAATTCATCATCACCCTCTTCACCAAAACCATCTGCATAAGGAAGTGCTTCATACCCAGCATTGATAAACTGCTCACCCTCTTTTTTACACTGCTTAAGCCATGCATCAATATAGTATGACTCCTCTTGTAAGCCTGCAAAATCAAAAGCATCAAACAGGTATTTACTCAAGTTATATTCACTGATACCTATATCTGAATCTATAACTCTATTCATCTTCTCTACATATTGATGCCCATAACTAAGTCTAACATCCTCTTTTTCATAAAAGTGCTTTGCAGGAATAACTATTTTGGCCAACTTAGAAGTTTCATTCTCATGCAGTCCAAAATAGATAAGGTTTTCTACACATTCAAGTTCTCTTTTTACACGATTCGTATCTGGCATTGATGCTACAGGGTTACCACCTTGAACCAATACCGTGTTAAAATCTGAAAAGTTTGTCGTTGCCTTTTGTACACGATTGCACTCTACAAAAAATGGATTGGTAAAGCCTAGTTTTGAGTTACCCAAATAACTTACACCACACCCCTCTTTTCCAAAAAGTCCAAGAGTAGCTGCCAATGAGTCTATAGCATGTAAAACATGCGAGCCTGTAGAGTATTTTTGCACACCTGCCCCTACAAGAAATACCACCTTTTGGTTACGAATATAATTCATCATACGTCCCATATCTCCAAGGTCAAGACCAATGTACTCTAAAATAGACTTAATACGATGCTCACGTGTAAAGTCATAAAAATCTTCGTGATCTGGTGCAAACTCATCTAACCATTGGGTATCATCACTATCTTCCATAAAAACAAAGCGTGCTAACATAATGGCAACATAATAATCTGTTCGTGGTCTTATTTGTAAAAAAAGATCTGCTTTTTTTGCAATATCTGTACAAACAGGATCAATGACAACCACTTTTTTACCCTCTAAATATGGCACTATATGAGAGTTTGTAACGGTAATATTTCTTCCCCATACCACAACTACCTCAGCTTTTTTTATCTGCTTTAGAGGTAAAGTTTTGTTTACTCCTCTTCCCGTGACAATACCTGCATCACCTGCACCGTCACAAAGGCTACCTTTGGTAAGAAAACCATCTATTTTCTGCATAAAAAGATTGGTCACTTCTTGCATTACTCCAAAGTTACCTGAACCTCTCCAGAGCAATGAACTCTCTGCTTTAAAGGCTTCTACAACTGCCTGCAGCGCTTCTTCCATACTTACCTCAACACCATTAACACGAGGTTTTTCTATACGTGGGGTATCATTCATGTGTCTGTTTACTAAAGAACATAAAGCTTCTGTACCTATAGGATGAGAGGCATCCCCTTTTATTTTTAACATATCTTCTTCTACTATAATACGACAAGCATCATAACAGTCTAATCCACAGGCTGTATGCATTATTTTATCTCCACTTTTATCAGTTTAGAAAAAGTATCTTTAGGTGCAGGCAGGTAAATTTCAGCTCGGTAAGAGGAGATGAACTTTTCATCTGCTATATGCCATACCTTATTTACTTTATACTCTGTTTTTTTACCATTAAGATAGATGACTTTCTCTTCTACTCCTTGAACCTCTTCTGCTTCTAAAAAAAGCACCAACTTAGCTCTACTTGCATCTTCTACCTGGGCTAATGCAGAACCTGGATTTACAAAGTCCCCTTTACGTACCATTAGTTTATAGAGATATTTGTTCTGCAACACCACAGACTTTTTAGCGATACTATCTTGAAGTTGTGCTACTTTATACTTCATATCCATAATTTGCTTTTCTAAACTTACTATCTTTTCACGCGTGCTAAGGTACTGTGTCTTTGCAGAGGTAAAACTGCTGTAGGCATTGTCTTTTTGTGTTTTAGATGCCGTAGAGAGTTTAGAGATACGCTTATAGTACCCCTCTTGCCTCTTCACAGTACCATTTAAACTTGTTGCTATCTCTTCGTTGATACTTAACATTTTTTCCAGTAGAAGTACACTTTTTTTAGCATCTATAAGATTTGACTTATCTAAAGTATCATCTAAGTGAATCACCCTTTTAGAAGTAACCATACTTCCCTCTGCTTCTAAATCTACCTCAACAACCAATGCACTTACTGCAGACTTAAGTACCACTGACTCATAAGGTTCTACTTTTGCGTAGTGTACTTTTGCGGTAAGAAACATAGGAATGCATAGTGCTACCAATAGTTTATATTTCCACATTATCTCAATTCTCTCTTTCTAAATTTAACGAATTATTACTTTTTATTCTCAACGTTTTCACTACTTGCTGAGGCAGCTACAAACTGATCATTAAGTTTTTGTATCGCTTCTCTTCCTTGTGTCATAAGAGTATCAAGTTTATTTTTAGTGCCTTGATGCCAATTACGCCCAAAACCAAATATCGTTCTCCACCATTTAGTATTATGAAGTACTGCTTTAGCAATAGCTACATCTTTCTCTTCCCATTTTTTAGCTATGCTGTTTGCAAAGAAACTTCGTGCTTTAAAGTGTGCAAACATAAGTGCCACCACAAAGGCTCCACCTGCAATCATTTGACTAAGTGCAGTAGTAAGTAGATTTAATTGTAGTTGCAATACACCTACTATAGTAATCAATAAAATTACCACTACTAAATCTGCCCATAAAACTTTACTCCCCCACTGTTTTAATAACGCTTGGACTAATGGTATTTTTTCCTCTTTTATCTCTTTTGCAAAATCCTCTAATGCTTTAATAATACGATATGCACGCTCTATACTCACTTTATCCATACGGTCAATAATACGAGCAAGGTCTATATCTTTTTTATTTTTAAGACGCTCTTCCATCGCAGTATCTTCTATGGTATTGGATGCATTTTCATTGTAAATACTATAGAAGTTCCCTGAGATAAGCCCCTCTTTAGACAATGCTCTTTGCCATGAAGCAATGACATCTTCTAAGTTATCTTCTTTTGCTGTGGTATCTATCTGATTAAGAATATAGAGTACTTTATTAGCATCTTTATGCTCTATAGTTGTACTCACTAAATGCTCTAATGTATCACGCATTGCTCCTGGTTCTGGGTGTCGTGCATCAAAAAAGATAAGTACCAAATCTGACATCTCTACAATATGATTGGTAATACGTAAGATACCATCACGTTGGCTGTCTGCATCAAACCCTGGAGAGTCAATAAGTATTTTGCCTTTTATTTGTGGTGATTTTAGTGTTTTAAGTTGTAAGTACAAATTTACACGATTCCCCTCTCCTGTATCAACATGGTTTATCTCTTCACTTATGTTGTAAAAAGGAAAACGAGGATCTGCATCAAGTGCGAGCCCAGGAAGAGTAATAGCCTCATCATTATTACCATAACAGATAACAGTAAATTTATCATCTACTGCATGATTACCACTTTGTTGAATATCCTCACCGATATATTGATTAATAAATGAAGATTTACCAGCAGAAAAAGTTCCTAAGACTGAAATCATTGGCCACCAAGAGATATTACTTGTATAAGTCTCACTTTGTTCTATCAGCCCAACCTTATGACCTAACTTATCTAATGCTTTATATTTATCTATGACATCTAAAAGTACCGGATTCTCCGCAGAGAGATACTCTTTTAGTTTTTTATATCGTTCTTCTGGCATCATTATTTTATCCTTAATCATAAAGTTATATATTATACCTTTTATGGTTTTAACTCAGATTATAGAATAGTCATCTAATAATAGACATCTTGCAAAACCTATCGGAAACGATGGCTTTATTGAAATGTATCCCTTTAGGGGCAGCCTCGTCACATGGTGAAGCTGAAGCATCACGTCCAAGTTTTGCAAGAACTCTAATTTAATAATATAGAATAGAAACATATATTAAAAAAGTATTATAAAATTTATTAAAATAATAATTATTTCTTTAATAGTTTGATATAATATAGCTATATCAAACTATATTCAAAGGAGAAAAGATGGAAACATGCCCAGCTTGTAAAGGTTCAGGTAAATGTACTTACTGCGAAGGTACAGGAAAATATAGCGATGGTAACGATTGTAAACAGTGCCATGGCTCAGGAAAATGTAGTGAAAAAACACCAGCAGGTTATCGTTGTCATGGTACAGGAGAAGTTGCTAAAATATAAAAGAATCTTTTAGCAAAATACAAGCCTTTAAGGATATAATTAAATCTTATTATATACCATAAAGGTTTTAGATGTTAGATAAGATTTTTACACTCTACTACAGTAATAAACTAGTATTAGAAATGCTTCATAATGCTAAAATAGGTTTTCTAGCTGTTAATTTTTTTGGACCACTTGTAATATCTCTTGTTCTCTATACTTATCTTCCTCTCCCTTATCTTCTTCTATGGTTTAGTTTACATATTTTTTTACTTTTTCTTCGCCTAAATATTAGTTATAAGCTTATTAACTCTTTGGAAAATCATAACCATATTTCCCGCACATATTTTTGCCTTTATATCTTGGTAATATCTCTTTCTGCTCTACTACTTGGACTATCTGGATGGATGGGTATTATTTATCAAATTCCTGAAATTAATATGTTTATTATTGGTATAGTCATTATAGCCCTTACTGCTGGATCAATTGCTACTTTAGGAACAGTATTCATTGTATTTGTGGGATTCATGTTCTTTAGTATGATCCCTTTTATTTTAGCACTGCTTTACCATGGTGATCTTATTTTCAATATCTTTGCAAGTATATTATTTATATTTTTAGTGATACATCTTATCTCAGGCTATAAACTCTATTTGATGTATAAACATACCACAGAATTAGAGCAAAAGTACAAAACTATTTATCATAAATCTTCTCTTGGTATTGCTATTATAAAAAATTATGACATTATTGAATGTAATGAAACACTTCTACAGATGTTTAACTATCAAGGAAGTATGAAAGATTTTTTATACTTCAATATTTACAAAAATGTCCCATCTAATAAGATAACAAATAAAGCATATATCAAAAAGATTCTCACACAATTAAAAAAAGTTCCATCTCAAGATGTTACTTTTGAGTGGGAACATATAAAAGAAAATGGTGAAACATTTTGGGTTGAAATTTCATTAACACAAATGAAACTAAATAATGAATATGTTATACAAGGAACATGGAAAGATATTAGTGATAGAAAAAAGATTTCAGATGAACTTAAATTTTTAAATACAAGTCTTGAACTAAAGATTAAAAATGCCATTGCCAGAAGTAGACAAAGAGATAAACAATTTATCAAAAAGGAGTCCAAACAAAAAGAGTATTTAAACATTGTAATTGAATCTAGCAATCATGCCATTATTGCTATAGATAAAAATAAAACTATATTAACCTATAATCAAAAAGCTGAAGAGATTTTTGGCTTTACTCAAAAAGAAATGCTAGGTAGTAATAATCTACTTCATATTATTCCCTTAAAATATAAAAATCTTTATACTCTTGCCTCTACATCATATTTTAATACAGAAAAATCTAATGAAATTATAAGTAAAACCCTAGAACTAGAGGGTTTAAGAAAAGATGGTAAAGTTATTCCTATACGTATTTCATTTGGTTCTAGTAAGAATAAAAAACTGGTTATTGCCAATATCTATGATCTTTCTCAAGAAAAAATCCAAGAAAATATTCTACAACAACAATCTAAACTTGCACAGATGGGAGAGATGATTAGTATGATTGCCCATCAGTGGAGACAACCACTTTCTGCTATTAGTTCTACAGCAGGGGGCATAAACTTAAAGGCTAATCTCAATAAATTAGATAACAGCAGTGCCATTAAACTCTCTTCTGAAATACTAGAATATTCAAAACATTTAAGTACAACGATTGATGATTTTAGAGAATTTTTTAAAGCAAATAAGAAGAAAGAAAATACAACATATACGCAATTAATTAAAAGTGTGTTAGGTATTATGGAGTCTTCCATACATAATCAGGACATCAAGCTTATTCAATCTTTGCAATGTAATGAATACTTTTCTACTTATGCTAATGAACTTAAACAAGTTATTTTAAATCTTATTAAAAATGCTGAAGATATCTTATTGGAAAAAAATATTAAAAATCCTTATATTAAAATAGCAACCTATAAAGTGGAGAACTATTTTATTTTAGAGGTAAGTGACAATGGTGGTGGTATTCCTTTAGATATTATTAATAAAATATTTGACCCTTATTTCTCTACAAAAATGAAAAAGGATGGCACCGGCTTAGGTTTATATATGAGTAAAACCATTATTGAAGAGCACTGCAATGGAAAACTTACTGCATCTAACAATGTAGAGGGTGCAGTTTTTAAAATAAGCCTTCAATCAATAAAAGAGTTATAAATATTCTTGAATTTTATCTATTAACTCTATGGGTGTAATTGGCTTTGCAAGGTAATCATCCATACCCGCTTCTAAAAACCGTTTTCTATCTCCACTTAATGCATTTGCCGTTAATGCAACAATAGGTGTATGATCTAGCTTAGCTTCCTCTTCTAACTTTAAAATATGTTTAGATGCCATGATTCCACCCATTTTAGGCATATTCTCATCCATAAGTATTAAGTCGTACTCACCTGTTTTAAACGCTTCTATCGCTTCTAATCCATTAATAGCATTTTCATAAGTGAACCCTACATTTTTTAGAATTATACCTACAAACATTCTATTGGCTTCAATATCATCTACAACCAAAATGTGTCCTTTTTGAGTAGTATTTTCTTTTATCTTTGTTTTTTCTACAGTATTATTTGTCTCTTTAGCTAGGGAAACCGGTACACAAAGAGTAAAAATACTACCACCCTTATTGGCATGATTAAACGTTAATTCACCCGCAAGCAAATTAGCTAATTTTGTACTAATAGCTAAACCTAATCCACTACCTCCATATTTTCTTACTATAGAAGAGTCTGCTTGTGAAAAAGATTCAAAAATTGACATCTCCTTCTCTTTAGGAATACCTACCCCATAATCTTTTACCCGTATTGATAATTTACCATTTAAATACCAAATTATAAACCTTATCTTTGAACCATTAGGTGTAAACTTTATTGCGTTAGAGAGTAAATTTGTAAGAACTTGTTTAATTTTATAGACATCACTACAGAGTAGCTTAGGCATAGTATCATTGTAATGTATCATAAAATCAATCTCTTTCTCAATAGCCTGAATTTTAAACAATTCAGCAGTTAAAATAAGATCATCATAAGGGCTAAAATCTATAAGCTCAACCTCAAGTTTTCCACTCTCAATTTTACTAAAATCTAAAATATCATTTATGATATTTGTTAATGAACTAGAAGCACTTTGAATAATTTTATAATATTTCAGTTTTTCACTGTTAGTCTCTTTTTCATTTAATAATCCAATAAAACCACTAATAGCATTAAGCGGTGTACGTATTTCATGAGACATATTTGCCAAGAACTGACTCTTGTATTCAGATGCTTGCTCTGCTTTCTCTTTAGCAATCTGCAAGCTTTTATTGATATCTTTAATCTCTTTATTATAGGCATTCACTCTTTTCTTATTGCATAATGTTTCACCTATTCTTGAAATTACCTCTTGAAAATTGCTTAAATCAATAGGCTTTAAAATAAAATTTGATATTCCTATATTAATCAATTCTAGTAAATACTGTGCTTCATTATGTGCAGATATAACTATAATATTTTGTTCTTTATTTAAGCTATAAATAATTTTTGTCATCTCTATACCATTCATTTCTGGCATATTAATATCTGTAATTACTATATCATAATAACTATTATTATTTTTAAAAAACTCTTTATATTTCTCTATACCTTCCCTTCCATTTTCTGCAGTATCTATATATTCAAAAAACTCTTCCAACATATACATTGTACTTTTCAGTACTATTTTATTGTCTTCTACATAAAGTACTTTTAAACTACTTAGACACTCTTGTATAGTTTTATTCATAATATTCTTCCTATTTTAATGGTAGCAATTTAAAGTATACTAGGTATTTAATATAGTTATAATTAAATATACAGTTTAAGTGCTATTATAGTAAACTACTCAATAAATTATCCAAAAGGTTCAATATGCATAAAAAAGTACTTGTCGTAGATGATATTGATTTTATTATTGAGTTTGAAAAAAGAATTATTGAATCACTAGCTAAAGAGCATTCTATTAAAATAGATATAGACTCAGCAAATACCGTTAAAGAAGCTCTACTTAAAATTTCACAAAATAGCTATCATGCTATTATTATAGATATGAATCTTCCTGATGGTTCAGGGGTTACTATTGCACAATCAGCTCAAGAGAAAAGTAAAGATACATATATAGCAGCTCTCACTATCTCATCTGATACATATAAAGCAAACAGTCAATACTTTGATGCTTTCTTAATAAAACCTATTAGTCCAAACACCTATAAAGAAACTTTGTCTAAACTTCTTTACTTATAGCCTCATTTAATGTACTTTTTATCATCTTTTTATTAAAAGGTTTACCTATATAGGCATTAAAATTACTGTCTTTATTCTCATCACTAATAGCGTCTCCAGAGATATAAATAGCATGAACAGGTCTAGTATTAGCCTTTTTCTCAAAAGCACGAAATTGACTGAGAACTTCTTTACCTTTGAAATTTGGCATATGATTATCAAGGTAAACTAAATGATATGGTTCATTACCTTTTACTGCACTCTCTAGCATATTCAACGCTGTTTCACCGTCCATTGCTGTTTCAATTTGGCAAAATTCATCTTCTAAAATTGCACGAATTAACTGAATATTAATCCTATCATCATCAGCAATCAATACTTTAATTGCTCCTTTATTTGTAAGAAATGTATATAAATCATTGGCATAATAAGCATATTGAGAAATAATATTTATATTCTTTGCTTCCCCGCATTTTACTAAAGATAAAAATGTCTCCTCTACAACAAGAAGTGAAACATTATTCTTTTTACTCCACATTAAGAGTTCATCACTGTATTGACCTTCAAAACAGATAAGATGTGTTACATTGTCAGATACATTGGAAATATTATTTATAGGTATTATATTTTCATTAGTAATACCCATTTTTGAAAGATAACGTGTTAAATTTTTGCCCGTATGTACATTTTTCTTGTCAAGTAAGATTGATAGTTTAATTCTATTTTCGTGTAGTGTTTCAAATACAGTCTTCTCATTAACAATATGAATTGGTAAATCAAAATAGAAAGTACTTCCAACTTCTAGTTCACTCTCTATCTTAAGTTCACCACCCATATCTTTTACATATTGTGCACTGATAGAGAGACCTAGCCCTGTACCACCGTATTGCATATTTGTATCATCTTCAGCCTGTACAAATGCTTTAAAAATATCTTCTTGTTTCTCCTTAGAAATTCCTATACCTGTATCTTTAATAGAAATACCTAGACTTTCTATCCCTGGTTTATACTCTACAGAGAAATCTACAGTTTTATTACTAGCAGTAAACTTATATGCATTACTTATGAGATTCATAATGACTCTTTTAAGTATCAAGTCTTCAAGAAGTATCTCTTTAGGAATTAAAGGGTCAATAAAAATATTAAAATTTATATTTTTGTTGGACATATTTGCAGAAAAATTATCTGCTATTTTAGAAAAGAAACGTATCGGATTTAATTGAACAGGTTCAGACTTTGTACGCTCTCTTTGTGAAGACATCCTATCCAAAATAGATGTAGTTAAATGATTAATAAACTCTGCACTCTCTTTGGCATTATGAATATACTCTAGTAATCTAGGATTATCTAACTGCTCTTCAAGTAGTTCAAGAAATCCATAAAGTGTATTAGCAGGTGTTCGAATATCATGTACGGTATTTGACATAAAATTTAATGTCTCTTCTGAACTTTCAACCTCCATTTTATTTTTCTCTATCTCTTTACTCTTCTCCAGAATATTACATGACTGCTGTATAAGTCGTTGACCCATCTGTGCATGTTGTACAGGGTTTTCTCTCATATTAGGATGCATTTGATAAATGATATTACTCAAATAAGGTGTCATAGATTCAAGAAGTTCCATATCATCTTCACTAAAGTTTCTGATTTTTTTCACAGATGAGTAAGCGGTCAACAGACCAATTAAACGTTCTCCATCAAGAATAGGAATAATTATTTTAGATTTTATTCTAGCATTATCAGGGTTATCTATCTCCTGTACATACTCTTTTTCACTAGCTATATAGTTGTAAATACCACCACTTAAAGTTAAAAAACATTTTGCCAACACACCACGCTGCCCAAGCATAGAGATTTCACGTATAGAATTTTCTCTTTCTCTTAAAAGCACAACTTTTTTTTCATCAAATACCCATAAAGAAGCAAACTCTGAATCCATTACACCTATAATAAGGTTTTCAATTACTGTATTAATTTTTATATTATTATCTAAAGATTTTATTTTTTTTGTTGTATCATTTAATAACTCTTCTAGCTCATCAGAATTTATTCTTCCCATAGTCATTCACTTTTTTAGATTTTAGTTATTATATATAACTATAATTAAGAGAAGCTTTATATCTATAGCAACTATAATCAATACTTAGATATAATATATAAAATTAACAAAAACAAATAAGGAGTGACTAATTATGGATAGACCAACACCAACAGATGTAGAACACGAAGTAACAAGTGTAGATATGATTGTATCTAAAGGGGATGCCGAGGGTAATATTACCTATACAAATCCTATTTTTATGAAAATTTCTGGATACACTCAAGGAGAATTGCTAGATCAACCACACTCTATTCTCCGTCATCCAGATATGCCAAAGATTATTTTTCAACATTTATGGAAAAGTCTTAAAGCAGGTAATAATGTAAATGCTTTTGTAAAAAACCTCTGTAAAGATGGTGGACACTATTGGGTACTCGCTCAAATAAGAGTAGCAAATAACCCTGATGGCTCTTTTAGAAACTATGTTTCAACCCGTAAAAATATTACACAAAGTGCTAAAGCAACCATTACTGATCTTTATAGTAAACTTTTGGAAGCAGAAAAGGCTGATGGAGTTGATGCTTCTGAAAAAGTACTTATCGACTTTTTAACACAAAATGGACAAAGTATAGATACATTCAATGAATTCATGCTTTCAATAAATAAATAAATATAAGGATAATTATAATGATAGATTTCGATAAATCAATGAAAAGACTATGTGCAGTAAATGGATACTTGGGTTCTGCTGTACTTAATTACTCAGGAGAAACACTCTACATCGATAACGATAACACTGGTACAGATATACCTTACTCAGCAAGTATCTTCAATGATGCCTATAGAATGGTTTCAGAATCATCACTAGATGTTGGTTTTAGTGAAGCTTCATCTATAGAAGCAAAAACACTTGATGGTCATGTATTTCTTATTAACAGTGCTGGAGACTTTTCTGCAAATAACTTTTCAAAAATAAACGTATTTGCTATTTTTAGAGATGATGGTAATGTAGCATTGGCTAAAATGATTATGGATAAATCATCAAAATCAATGTCTGAGGAGTTAGGACGTCTATAGTCCTTTCATAACATAATAAGTAAAGGTGTTACCATTAAAACTATTTACCTCATACGTCATGCAAAATCTAGCTGGAAGGATATTGATGCCAGCGACTTTGAGCGTGGCTTAACAAAAAAAGGCTATAAAGATATCAATACTATAGGTTCATACTTGCAGTTACGAGGTGTTCAACCTGATCTTATATTATCTAGCTGTTCATTAAGAACTCAAGAGACTGCCGATGGATTAGGGGATAAGCTTGAATATGAAGGTTCTAGACTCTATCTCAAAGAGTTATATCTTACAAATCCAGATACACTCAAAGAGACTTTAATAATGCAAGAGAAGCATTTAAACAACATTTTAGTTGTGGGTCACAACCCACAACTAACAGATATGGTAAGCATTCTAAGTAATGAACATATCTCAAAAATACCTACACTTGGTGTTGTTGCTATTAGATTTGACATTAAAGAGTGGAGTGAATTAAAAGAAACTAAAGGAAAAATAGATTTCTTTATCTACCCTAAGCAATTCAAATATTATGTACCAAACGCAATCCAAGCAACG
>JAYEHY010000078.1:0-13759 GCA_034659695.1 Campylobacterota bacterium
TTAAATCTTTTGCTGTTACAGTCATAGTTTATCCTTTAATTCATAGTTTAAGTATAAACTATGAATAATTAGAAAGAACTAAACTTAACCAAGAACCCTCTTATTTCTCTCTTCTTCTTGAGCTTTATAAAGTTGAGCACAGCCAATAGAAAGTTCTCTAACCTTAAGTATATAATTTTGTCTCTGAGCTTGCGAGATGGCTTTTCTGGCATCTAGTACATTGAAGGCGTGAGAGGCTAACATACACTGGTCATAGGCAGGCAGTGGTAGTCCCGCATCCAAACAGACTCTACACTCATTTGAAGCATCTTCAAAGTGTTGAAATAGGTTCTCTACATTGGCTACTTCAAAGTGGTATTTTGAAAACTCATACTCACTCTCTTTATGTACATCTGCATAAGTAGTAATTTCATCACCATTTCTGTTCCAAACGATATCAAAAATACTCTCTACCCCTTGCAGATACATAGCCAAACGCTCTGTACCATAGGTAATCTCCACAGCCACAGGGTCACAAGCAATGCCCCCAACTTGTTGAAAATAGGTAAATTGAGTCACCTCCATACCATCAAGCCAAACTTCCCAACCAAGACCCCAGGCACCAAGTGTAGGAGACTCCCAGTTATCTTCTACAAAACGGATGTCATGTTGAGTTAAGTCAAGCCCTAAGTACTCCAAAGACTTCAGGTAGAGCTCTTGGATGTTGTCAGGACTAGGCTTGATGAGTGCTTGAAACTGATAGTAAGACCCAAGACGGTTAGGGTTCTCCCCATAACGCCCATCAGTAGGTCTCCTACACGGTGCCACATACGCAGCAGACCAAGGCTTAGAGTCAAGACTCTTAAGCAGCGTAGCAGGATGAAATGTCCCTGCACCTGATGGGATGTCATAGGGCTGTACTATATTACACCCCTGTTCTGCCCAGTATTGTTGAAGTTTTAGTAACATGTCGCTAAAAGTTATTGTGTTTTTGTTCATGCACATTCCTGTTCTAATTTTTCTTTTAATTTTAAACATTCTATAAAGAATGTTCTTTTGTATTTTGTTAATAATCGATGAATAATCATGTCAATAGCTGTGCCACTATTACAGTATAAATAAAATATAGGCATGTCTCTTGTTTTTTCATGATTAAATTGCTTATTTAAAATATCTGTTGTATTACTTGATTTCTTTGCTGAGTCATGTATTAAACTGACTATAGAATCTGACAATATTCGTTTTTTTACATCAATATTTATTGGCTGTATTAATTGAATTACTTCATCTATTTTTAAATATTGAATTTCATCATTAGTATATTTATAATCATCTACACTTTTATTCACTTCTTTGCAACAATTATCCAAAAATGAAAAAGTAATACTCTTTTCTTCAACTAAATAGTATTTATCTGTACACTCAATAACTTTATCACAAGTAGAACCTATATCATCTAAGCAGTCCATATCAATAATTGAATAAGTTTTTAGTTGTTCATCACAACATTTTTCCTTAACAGATTTTACAGGTATGTCCACAGAATATCCTCAAAACTATCCATCAATTCACTTTGCAATATAGTCCAATTACTTTCATCTAAAATATAATTATCTACAACTCCATCTTTTTCTTCAAATACATTAAAAGAAATTCTATCTCTAAAATCTTCTCTTTTACTTATAGCATTTAAATAATCTGCCATAAAAGGACTATGCGTAGAAAAAACTATTTTCACACCCACATTCATTAATTCAATGAATAAATCTACCATTCGTAATTGCCACTCTGGATGCAAGTGTACTTCTGGTTCCTCCCAATAAAGAACTGAACCTTTTTTGAGAGCCTTATTTGTTACTAGATATTGAAGTAATCCTATACTTTTTGTTCCTGATGAGGCATTAACAATATCATAATTTTTATCGTTGTCTTTATTGAAAATAAATGAATCTCCACTACTTTCAATATCACCTTTGATAATTTCTTTTGATTTTTCTGTAAAATTTTTTATAAATTTATCTTGCTCTTCATCAGTAAAAGAGTAATCAGTATCTAAAATATTTAAAAGCGATTCGATATGATAAGGTGTTTTACCCTCTTCTCTTCTCATAAATTTCTTAAATTCTAATATTAGCGGTGTTTCTACAAAAATGCAATCATTGGATAAAGAATAACTTTTATTCTCTCTTCTGTTAAAAATTAATTCACTGTTTTTATATGCAAGTTCTATATTTTGATAAATTACAGAAAACTTAGAACTTATTTGATTAAGGTTTCCGAATATGGAGCGTAAAGTATTAGTATATGATTGTGTTAAGCCCTCATCTATATCTTTTAACTCAAAATCACCACTTGATATTTTACTTGCAAGTGAATTAGGCTTATGTGTATCTACAAATGGTGCCTCATTTATTCCATACATAAACTTCATCACATAACTCTTACCCGTTCCAGGCTTCCCAGCAATCACAGTAATATCATTAAAAGCGACTTTCGTATCTTTCAACTTTGCAAAGTTTTTAAAGTGTGCTAATTCTTTAGCCATTATATAATCCTAAATTTTTAGTTTTCATATTATATCAAATATTATTTGACGTGTGACATGGTCACACCTATATACCATTAAAGTATTGTTTCTACTTCTGAAGAGTCAAGCTCTACTTTTTTTGCTTTGCTAATTCTATCTTCTTGTAGTTTTACTCTTAACTCATCATCATCTAATGCCATAATCTGGATAGCCAAGTAAGCCGCATTTACTGCTCCTGCTTTACCTATGGCTAATGTTCCAACTGGCATACCTGCTGGCATCATTACGGTACTAAGAAGTGCATCTTCACCTTTTAATGGTCCTGACTCCATTGGTACACCCAAAATTGGTTTAATTGTACTCGCAGCTAATGCACCTGCTAAGTGAGCTGCCATACCTGCTGCTGCAATAAATACTTGAGCACCTTTTGCTTCTGCGTCTTTTATATAGTTTTTAGTTCTCTCTGGGCTTCTATGTGCTGAAGAGATTATAAGCTCATACGGTACACCAAACTTTTTTAGTGTCTCTGCACACTCTGCCATGATTGTATAATCACTTTTTGATCCCATTACTATTGATACAAATTTCATTCTGTTTCCTTTAATTAATTACTGCATCTCGTTCCCATGCTCTAAGACTGTGCAAGAACTGCATTCTCTTGGAAGTGCAGACTTTAGTCTCACCTAAAATTTGCATAAATGCATATTTTTACGCCAAAAGAAGCATATATTATAAGCAATCACAAATTTTTATAAGCAAATAAGCTTTAAGTGGGACTAAAGTCTCCATTTCCTTAGTTTCTTGCACAGTCTCTCTGCGTGGGAATGCATACATCAACTTGATGAACCAATCACTTTTTTGGTCTATCAAATTTAAGTATGCATTCTCAAACCAAGAGGTCAGGTGATTCATGTTTGGGGTGCACAAATCACCAGACCCCCTAACTCTGTTCTTGTTTCATAGGTGTTGAACTTTCAGTCAACCCTTTTTTTTCCAATGCCTCATCTATCTTGCGTCTTAAAATAGTATACCCTGGTAGTTTTGTGGGTAACATTATATCATTTAAATCTCCACTATGAATACATTCAAACTCTTTACCCTTAGTAGAGACTATTTTTTTTAATGTAAGCCAATATTGACCTGCTATTTCATCTATTTTTCCTACTTCATTATCTACCAAATCTACGGTTGCACCTATAGGTAAGACTATCTCTACTGAGTCACCTATACACGTTTTGTCTTTACATTTCCATGTTAAACCATCTTCACCAACTAAGCCTGCTACTTGATGCGTACCGTACTGTATAGAGAATGCTTGTGATTCATCACTGTTTTTATCAAATGGACGAGAGAGTAAATATGCATCGGTAAAGCCACGGTTTTGTGTTGTACCTAACTCACGTTGATAGCGTGTCTCATCGAAATCACCTCTATAATAGTCATCTATTGCATGACGATACGCTTTTGTTACCACTCCTGCATAGTATGGTGACTTAGTGCGTCCTTCTATTTTAAGTGAATCAATAACACCAGATTTAAGTATCTCATCTACATGTGAAGCCATGTTCATATCTTTAGCATTCATAATATATGTACCAATACCCTCCTCCTCATCTAACCTAAAAGTTGTACCGCTCTCTGGGTTATGGGCATACACTTCATACGGAAAACGACAATCATTGGCACATGAGCCACGGTTAGGTACTCTTCCTGTTTGAAGTGAAGAGATAAGACAACGCCCAGAGTAAGCAAAACACATAGAGCCATGTACGAATATCTCTAACTCTAATTTAGGTAAATGATTTTTAATCGCTTCGCAATCTTTAAGGCTAATTTCACGAGCAACAATGATACGTTCTACCCCTAAATCATAATAGACCTCTGCATCCATAGCATTCATCACATTGGCTTGCGTAGAGAGATGTATAGGGATATTTGCTGCTATCTTTGCTGCAATTTTAACTACCCCTGGTGAAGAGACAATAAGTGCATCAGGTTTAAGCTCTGCAATTTTTGCAATATGATTTTCATAAAGCTTTATTTGAGAGTTAAAAGGAAAAGAGTTAACGGTAGCGTATACTTTTTTACGCCTAGCATGAGCATAGGCTATCCCCTCTACAAAAGAGTCCATCTCAAACTCTTTACCAGAGCGAATACGCAATGAAAAAGTACTTGTACCACCATATACAGCATCGGCTCCATAGTTTAGAGCTATCTTCATCTTCTCTAAATTACCTGCTGGTGCTAAAAGTTCTACTTTATTTTGTTTTATCACTTATTTTCTCATTTACTGTTCATTGGGAGTGATGACTTTAGTCTCACCTGAAATTTGGGTGGAACTAAAGTCTCCACTTCCTTATATTTAGCTCATATTTTACCCTATTAGTAGTAAAAAACAGTTTTTATGATAGAATCCCTACTATGAATAAAACAATAAGAATAGATTTACACAACCATACAACACGTTGCAACCATGCTGAAGGTACGGTAGATGAGTATATTCAAAGAGCCATTGAACTAAATATTGATATTTATGGTTTTTCTGAACATGCACCTATGGATTTTGACCCACACTACCGTTTAAAATTTGATAAAATGCAAGCTTATACAGACGATATATTAACGGCTAAAGAGCGTTACAAAGATAATATTAAAATACTTTTAGGCTACGAGGTAGATTACCTTTTTGGACATGTAGATAAGAGGGTTTTATCGGCGAAAGTTGACTACCTTATAGGCTCTGTGCATTTTATAGACAAATGGAGTTTTGACAATCCTGAATTTATAGGAGGATGGAAAGATAAAAACATAGATGAAATATGGAAAGCGTATTTTGAGGCAACAGAGGCAATGGCAAAATCTGGAAATTTTGACATTGTAGGACATTTTGACTTGATAAAAATCTTTAAATATCTTCCTAAAATAGATACAAGAATACTCGCTAAAGATGCACTACTTGCCATAAAAAAATCAAATATGGTACTAGAGCTTAACGCTGCTGGTTTACGCAAACCCATAGGTGAGATCTACCCTTCTCCCATATTACTTCAAGAAGCTTTTAATTTAGAAATACCTATTACTTTTGGTTCTGATGCACACTCTGTTGAACAGGTAGGTTTTGCTTATGAAGAGGTTATAAAACTTGCTAAAGAGGTAGGTTACACCAAAGCTGTTACTTTTCATGATAGAGATAGACAATTGGTTACTTTTTAGGCAGAGAGTCTTATGTAACTAATTTTTTAATGGCTATAATATACGGATAAATCAACTTTTAGGAGAAAAAATGGGTAAATTTGTTAATAACACAGAAGAGTTTTTTAAGTATTGTGAAGAGAATGAGGTAGAATTTGTAGATTTTAGATTTACAGACATCAAAGGTGCATGGCACCATATCTCTTATAGAATGAGTGCCGTAGATGCTGGTTTACTAGAAGCTGGTCTTCCATTTGATGGTTCATCTATTGAAAACTGGCAACCAATTGAAAAATCAGATATGATACTCAAGCCTGATGTACCAACTGCATTCCTAGACCCATTTACTGCTGATAGTACTGTTATCGTAATCTGTGATGTTTATGACATCTATAAAAATGATCTCTATGAGAGATGTCCAAGATCTATTGCTAAAAAAACACTGAAGTATATGGAAGAGTCTGGTGTGGGTGACGATGCATTCTTTGGTCCAGAAAATGAGTTCTTCATCTTTGATGATGTTAAAATCTGGTCAGGCATCAACCAAACAGGTTATAGAGTTGAGTCAGAAGAGGGTGAGTGGAGTGCTTCTACTGAGTATGAGTACGGAAACATGGGTCACAGACCAGGTACAAAAGGTGGTTACTTCCCAACAATGCCTACGGACTCTATGGTAGATTTACGTGCTGAAATGATGCTTCTTCTTGAAGAGGTAGGTCTTACTGTAATGCTTGGTCACCATGAAGTTGCACAGGCTCAAGGTGAAATCGGTATCAAATTTGGTAACATGATAGAAGCTGCAGATAATGTACAAAAGTACAAGTATGTAGTAAAAATGGTAGCACACCTTAACGGTAAATCTGCAACATTTATGCCTAAGCCACTTTATGGTGATAACGGTAACGGTATGCATGTACACCAGTCAATCTGGAAAGATGGTAAAAACCTTTTCTATAAAGAGGGTGAGTATGCAAACCTCTCTGAGATGGCACTACAGTACCTTGGTGGTGTATTTAGACACTCAGGAGCAGTTGCTGCATTTACAAACCCAAGTACAAACTCATACAAGAGACTTGTTCCTGGATTTGAAGCACCAAGTATCTTGACCTACTCTAGTCAAAACCGTTCTGCTGCTTGTCGTATCCCTTATGGTTCTGGTGAGATGGCTACTAGAATTGAGACTAGATTCCCAGACTCTACAGCTTGTCCTTACCTATGTTTTGCAGTTCTTATGCTAGCTGGTCTTGATGGTATCAAAAATGCTGATGTGCCAGTAGGACCAATGGATATTGACCTGTTTGAATTATCACTTGATGAAATCAAAGAGAAAGATATTCCTCAAATGCCTCGTACACTAAGAGAAGCACTTGAAGGTCTTCGTGGTGACTTTGATTTCCTTAAACCTGTTATGTCTGATGAGTTTATCAATACATACAGAAGATATATGTTTGAAAGCCAAGTTCATCCAGATGAATCTAGACCAACAGGATTTGAGTTTAGTACGACTTACTCTTGTTAATCTCTTTGTTCCATATCTTCTGATATGGAACATCCCTCTTAAATACTAATACAAAATCCAACTAACCGCTTGCGTCATTAGCTAATTACGCTATTAAAACAGTGTTCCACTATCTTCTGATACAGGTCTCTTAGGTACATTTCTTTTAGGATGCAGAGGGTTACTTGCCTCTTCAACCTCCTCTTTAGGATATGCATCGATATCTATTGTTTCAGCAAGTCCTATATCTTCTTCAGGACTAATATATTCTGTATCATCACTTGAAATAGTATCTTCTGTTTGTGGCTTTTGAAGCGTAGGAAGAGGTGAATTTGTTGTATATATTTCACTTTTTCCTTCATATTCTCCTCTAAAAACACCCTGAGGTATATCAAAGTTTCTCTTTGTCTCTGGATATAGCTCTATAAGTTTTTTATAATAATATGCAAAAGCAGGAGCAGCAAGTCCACCACCTGTTGCTCCTCGTTTTCCTATGGGTCTATTATTATCACGCCCAAACCATGAGATCACTTCAATAGTAGGAGAATACCCACAAAACCATGCATCAACACTGTTATTTGTTGTACCGGTTTTACCCGCAAGTTCTATCCCCTTTACTCTTGCATTTCTACCTGTACCTCTTTTTATTACATCTTTAAGTACATCAGTCATAAGGTATGCCTGTTCTGGTGTGGTAAAATCTGCTATCTCTTTAGGACGTGTTTCATAAATAACTGCTCCCTCTAAAGAGATAATTTTACTCACTAATCTAGGTTCTATCATATGTCCACTATTTGCAAATACAGAAAATATTTGTGCCATTTTAAGCGGACTTAATCCAAGGTTACCCAATGCAATGGACATATCTCTAGGGATATGAGGCACATCTAAAAATGCTAATCTTCTACGAATAGTACCTACACCCAAATCTGATACTAAGTTAATAGTAGCCAGATTACGTGAATGTACCAATGCTTCTCTAAAAGAGATAAACCCCTTAAAGTCTCTTTCATAATTTTTAGGAGCCCAAATTTTAGGTTTACCTTTATAGTAGTATTGGAAAGTTCTTACTAAGTCAGTTAATGGACTTGCAGGATTATAACCCATATCTAAAGCAGTTTGATAAATAAATGGTTTAAATGCCGATCCCGGTTGCCTTTTAGACTGTGTTACACGGTTAAATGCACTCTTCTTATAGTCTGCTCCACCTACCATCGCTAAGATATCACCCGTTTTACTCTCTACCGCCACAAATGCCGTATTGAGTGTAGAAGTTTTTGCATTTTCTTTATATTTTTTTAAAGCTTTTTTATAAGAGAAATCCACTGCATCTCTTGCTATGGCTTGTTGCTTCATGTCTATTGTTGTATAAATTTTATACCCACCTGTACGAATATCACCTAGTTTTCCCTTAAAACGTCTCAATACTTCATCAACAATATAGGGTGCAATATTTTGAGTAAGTGATGTTTTATAGACTTTAGGTGACTCTTTTACCGCTTTCAAATAGTCACTTTGAGATAACCACCCAATACTCTTCATACGATACAGTACACTGTTAGCACGGTTTAATGCTCGTTTATAGTGTCTCAAAGGGTTATAGTAACTTGGTGCATTGGGTAAGGCAATCAATATAGCAGACTCTTTAAGTGTAAGTTCATGTAACTCTTTATGAAAGTAGCCATTTGCTGCTGTTTTGATACCAAAGTAGTTATTACCATAAGAGATTTCATTAAGATACCGCTCTATAATATCTTCTTTACTCAACTCATATTCTATCTTCAGTGCTAATATAGCCTCTTTTATTTTACGTGCAAGCTTTTTTTCATTGCTAAGAATTTTATTTTTAATAAGCTGCTGAGTCAGTGTACTCCCACCTTCAACAAAACTTCCTGCTTGAATATCTTTAATAATAGCTCTCAATATCGCATCAGGATTTACTCCATTATGCTCAAAAAACTTTGTATCTTCCATAGCAATAAGCCCCTCAATTAATTGACTCGGAAGTTCGTCATATCGAGCATAAAGTCGGTGCTGTTTTTTAAATACATAAGCAAGTTTTTCACCATTTCTGTCTAAGATAACAGAGGAAGTTTCAGGTTTGTAGTTTATAAGTTTATCTGCATCTAAAGAAACCTCTTCATAAGCATAGATAAATGCTGCTGTTAGTGCTATACCAAATAGCATTATTAAGATAATCGAACCTTTTATTAAACTATTAAACACATATTACCCTTATCTTTTGAAGTTTACTATTGTACCGTGTTATGCCTAATTAGTGCTAACACATGCCTTATCTTCTCCACAGATACATTTAAATTAAGTATCACTCTCATGATAGGTATAGCAACTGTAGGCTGACGAATAGCCCCTACCAAATACCCTTGTGACATTAACCCATTTTGTATAAAAAGTGTTTCTTTATTGTTCGGCATCTCCATTGGGACTATGAGACTATGACACTCTATATGTAACAGTTTCTTTACAGCAAATTGTCTTTGTGAAATTTTTTTTCTAAACTTTTTAGCTTTTTGTTGTATATACTCTATGTTTACCAATGCCAAAGCTGTATCAAATACGGAAGGTGCTGTAGAGTAGATAATAGGCTTTGCTCTATTTTCTAAAAAACTTACAATAGTTTTTGATGCCAAGATGTACGCGCCATACGAGCCATACGCTTTACCTAGCGTACCCATTTTAATGTGTTTTTCATTAATAGCAATATCATAATATTCAAAAATACCTAACAGCGTTTTACCTAACACTCCAGCACTATGTGCTTCATCTACAATAAGTATAGCATCTACATCATCTGCAACATCAAATATGGCTTTTTTACAAAGCTCTCCACTCATAGAGTAGACACCCTCAACAGCAATGATTTGTCTTTTAGCAGGGTGGGCTTGCAACTTCTCTTTTAAGTCTTCTACATCATTATGTGCAAAAGTAACCACTCTGTCACCTAGAAGTTGCGAAGCCATGACTCCTGATGCATGATACTCTTCATCCATAAATAGCATATCTCCCTTACGAACCAAAGCTTCTATAAGTGACATATTGGCAAGAAACCCAGACCCTACAACTAACCCCTCTTCAAAACCATTAAGCTCAGCCATAGTCATCTCAAAAATCCTATGAATAGGATGATATCCATTCACTAACATAGAAGCTTTAGAACTTAGAGTTTCATACTCATTTACCAATTTAACTGCTTTTTTAAACTGCTTTTTGTTAGATGAAAGCCCCAAATAATCATTAGATGCCAAGTCCTCCAACCTGTCATCAAAAATCTTACGCTCTCTAAAACGTCCTACTTTTTTTAGTGCTTTGAGTTCATTTTCGTACATTCATTTAACCTTTTAACTACTTATACGCTTATCCACGGCAACAAACATTCAACCTGCAACCCCATAGCCGTACTCTCATACCCATCTACGGACTTGATATATTTTTTACAAAACCCCTCTACCATGCATCCACCTGCTTTTCCTTGCCATAGTCCACTTTGTAGGTAAGCTTCTAAGTCATCTTTGTCAAACTTAGCAAAATGATAATATGTAGCAGAGATATCTGAAAATGCTAGCGTTTTTGACTTGTAGTGTGCAGAAGAGATAATAACAATAGTAGAACCACTCTGTATCGTTAAAATGCGTCTTGCATCTTCTATATTTTTAGCTTTACGCAAAATGCTTCCATCTTGAGCTGCAATGACTGTATCTGCACAAAGTAGTGGTATCTCTAAACCAAACTCTTTAACAGCAGCATCTAGTTTACCTTTACTTGCGGTATAAACAAAATCTTTAGCTATAGTAGTGGTAATTTGGTCTTCATCATAATTTGGTGTTTTTTGAGTAAAGTTTATGCCAAAGTTATTTAATAGTAATGCCCTAGATTCTGAAGAGGAGCAGAGACAGAGTATGTCACTGCTCTGAGTCTTAGTTTCCACCTTCAAGCACTTCACTCAAATATACTTTTGCCTCTTCTAATGCTGTAGTAATCTTAGAAGCATCTTTTCCACCTGCTTGTGCAAAGTCAGGACGACCACCACCGCCACCGCCTACTATAGGAGCGATAGACTTTATCCAGTCCCCTGCTTTAATAGGCGTATTTTTAGACCCCGCTGCAAGCATTACTTTATCACCTTTTTTCATAAAAAGCATTACAGCAATATTCTCATACTTGTTTTTAAGTTCATCTATCATAGATTTGATGTCACCGTTTTCCACCTCTTCTACAATAATATTTATACCATTAACCTCAACTGCACTTAACGCTTTTTGGCTTGAACTCATCGCTGAAGCCAGTTCACCTTTGAGTGTTTTTACTTGCTCTTTAAGTTTTGCTATACCTGCGAGAGGATTTACATTTTTAAGTTCTGTTTTTATTTCGTTTAAATCATCTCTCAGTACTTTTACTGCATCAATAGCTGCATTTCCACACACTGCTTCTATACGCCTTACCCCTGCACTGACTCCTGACTCTTTAGTGATCATAAAGAGTCCTATTTGAGAAACATTAGAGACGTGTGTACCACCACAAAGTTCAGTAGAGGCATCACCCATACTTACAACTCTTACTTCATCGCCATACTTTTCACCAAAAAGTGCCATGGCTCCAGAGTTCTTTGCCTCTTCAATGCTCATGACTTCTGTTTTTGCTGTTATGGCTCTGCTAATTTTGTCATTTACCCACGCTTCTACTTTTACTACCTCTTCACTACTCATCGCTTGAGGATGTGAAAAGTCAAAACGCAATCTTTTGTCATCATTAAGAGAACCCGCTTGCGAAATGTGGTCACCCAAAAGTTCTCTCAGTGCTGCATGAAGCAGATGTGTTGCTGAGTGGTGTTTCTCTATCTCAACACGACTTGTATCTACTACTGCTTCTAACTCATCACCTACAGTAAGTTTTCCTTTTACCTCAGAAAGATTCATCTCTAAAAACTTTCTAGTATCTAAGACATTAATTGTCGGGGTGGGGACACCCCGACCTACGAGTTTTCCTGCATCTCCAGTTTGACCACCTGACTCTGCATAAAATGGTGTCTTATCAAGTAATACCCACCCTTTTCCATTAATGCTAGAGGTCTCTTTAAACTCTTCATCAAGGAGTGCTAACACTTTAGTTTGAGCTACTGAACTGTCGTACCCTACGAACTCATTCACATCAAATTTCTCTTTAAGTACTTTAAAGTCACCAGTAGTTGCTGCGTCACCTGTACCTTTCCAGTTGGCTTTAGACTGTGCTTTTTGAGCTTTCATTTTACTGTCAAATGCTTTCATATCAAGTTTTATATTCTTCTCACGAAGCATATCTTCTGTCAAATCAAGAGGGAAACCATAGGTATCATAAAGTTTAAATGCTACTTCTCCGTTAAATACATTAGAAGTATTTTTAAGCTCTTCATTAAAAAGCTTTATCCCTGCTTCAATAGTCATAAAGAAACGCTCTTCTTCTAGTTTCATAGAAGTCTTAATCGCCTCTTTTTTTGAAGTCAAGTAGTCATACTGCTCACCCATCAAGTCAACCAAGGTATCTACTATTTTATACATAAATGGTTCACGAAGACCAAGCAGATAACCATGACGAATAGCTCTACGCATAATACGACGAAGTACATACCCACGCCCCTCTTTGTCAAAATTTACACCTTGAGCTAACAAGAAAGAACATGAACGCAAGTGATCTGCAATGACACGATATGAAGCAGAATTTGAAGCATCAAAGTCATAAGGAGTTCCAACAAGTTCACCTAATTTGTCTAAAAATGGCATAAAGAGTGAGGAGTGGTAGTTGTTTAACTTACCCTCTTTAATGGCAACCACACGCTCTAACCCCATACCTGTATCTATGCTTGGTTTTGGAAGTGGGTTAAGTGTGCCTGTTTCATCTTTAAAGTACTGCATAAATACTAAGTTCCAAATTTCTAAAAATCTGTCACCCTCTCCACCCATCTTGTCCTCAGGACTATTGAAGTTATCTTCACCTTGATCATAAAAAATTTCAGAACATGGACCACAAGGACCCGTGTCACCCATTTGCCAAAAGTTATCTGCATCACCAAAGTAAATAATACGATCTTCTGCAATATGCTCTCTCCACATATCAAAGGCTTCTTTGTCACTGTCATGTACAGTCACCCATAACTTTTCAATAGGTAGATTCAGATATTTCTCAGATGTAATAAACTCCCATGCATAAGCAATAGCTTCTTTTTTAAAATAGTCTGCAAAAGAGAAGTTACCTAACATTTCAAACAGTGTATGGTGACGAGCAGTGTACCCAACATTGTCAAGATCATTATGTTTTCCACCTGCTCTAAGACAAGTTTGAGAAGAGGTAGCTCTTGGAGGGTTAGGAATTGGTGCTTCACCTGTAAAAATATTCTTGAACTGCACCATACCAGCATTGGTAAACATAAGTGTAGCATCATCTGGAACAAGTGGTGAAGATGCTATGAGCTGATGCCCTTTAGCTTGAAAATAGTCTAAATATGCTTTTCTAATATCCATTGAAATCGTCCTAAATTAAGTTAGAGATATTTTAGCTAAATTGTGGTTATT
>JAYEHY010000079.1:0-13600 GCA_034659695.1 Campylobacterota bacterium
ACCCGGGCACGGGAAGCTTTTAGTATCTTCTTATTTTCTGCGAAATAATCGTAGCTATAAAGAAGCGTTCAAAATGGGGTATCTCATCTCACTCATACATACGATCTCAGCGCTAAGTATCTCTTTTGTTCTCTATTATCTTTTAGAGGTGGTCTTCTCTCAAACTTTTCAGGAAGTCTCTTTCTATATGACCAAGATCTCTGCTCTTTTGATTATAGGGGTAGGGGTCTATCTCTTTTTTGAACAGCATAAAGAACACTCTGTTGAAAAAGTAAGTAAAAAATCAGATTTTAGCATTGCTTTGAGTGCAGGGGTGATTCCCTGTCCTGGAGTGATGACTATTATACTTTTTTCTATTTTGATGGGCAGTATATCTGTGGGTATTGTTGCAGCTATTTTTATGAGTGTAGGGATGGGTTTAACCATTTCACTAAGTGCTATTATAGCTACTGCAACGAAAAATAAAACACCTTCAAATATTGCTAAACTATTTCCCTTTATTGGAAATAGTATGATTTTATTGTTGGGAATTTACTTGTTGATAGTGTAGCTGTCTTTTCTACTGCGTAGTATAATTTTTCATCTCTAAACGGCATCATATTATTATGTTTATTATAATTTTACTTGAGAAGCTTTACTCAATATTTGAAACTCATCATTAGTAATAAGACCATCATTTAGCATTTTTGTGAGTTCTGCAGTTCTGTCTATTTTATTGTGTTGGGTAGAATTAGATTGAGATTTTTGCTTTTCCTCTTCCTGTAATTTCTTCTTTTCCCGTTTTGCTCTGTCATCTAGTAAATTCTGAGCCGCATGTTTTTTTGAAATAACGATAGAGATAATAGACATTAAGGTAAAAACAGCAATAAAAAGAGCGGACTCAATGTAAAGACTTTGTACTACCTCAGGGTCTAGTGGTTGAATCTCTTCAGTCTCCTCAGCATAAAGTGATGAAAGCATCAATAGTGGTGTTAGCAGTTGTCTTATCATAAGGTTCCTTTTGAACTTTTTTCATTTAATTTTTTTATCTTTTGAGCTAAAATATGTACAGACATCGCATAGTAGGCACTGTGATTATAGCGTGTGAGTACAAAAAAATTCTTACTCCCGTACCAAAGTTCATCATAGCTCTTTTTATTGAGCTTTATAAGCCTTACTTTTCCTCTATAGTTCCACGCTTCTCTTAAACTTATGCCTTCTAGTTTATCTTGATCGTATGCAGTTCTATATCCTGTTTTGTAACTTTTAAATCTTGTACCTGCGTAGCGTACTCTTGTCGCTACAGGCTCTCCTTTTTGCCAACGATTTTTTCTCAAATAATTTGCAATACTAGCAATAGCATCAGCAGGGTGTTGTAGGGTAATACGACCATCTTCATTAAAATCCACTCCATATGCTTCATAATTACTAGGCATAAACTGACCTAAACCTATGGCACCTGCATAAGAGCCATAAACATTTTTTGGATTAAACTTCTCCTTTTGAGATAAATAGATAAACTTTTTTAATTGCTTTTTAAAAAACTTATTTCTTCTGTTTTTTTCAAATGATAAAGTAGTTAATGTATCAAAAACAGGGTACTTGCCAACATTCCTACCGTAAACAGTCTCAATACCGATAATGGCTGCAATATACTCTTTAGGTACAAAGAACTCCTTTTCTACTTTGTCAAATATTTTTTGATTTTTCTTGATAAACCTCACACCTTGCTCTGCACGCTTATTGCTAATTTTCAGGCGACTGTATCTATCCCATGCACCATACTTTGGATACATTTTTTTTAGAGCAGCAATCTGTTCTGGAGTTCTTTCTATGTTTTTTCTTGGAAGAAATTTACGTAAAGCTTTATCTGACCTTTTAACACTTGAAAAAAGCCCTTCAAGATAAGCTCTTTTAATATTTGACTCATTAATTAACGCATCTATAAATAACTGTGTATCTCTGTTTTTAGTATAATCTTTTGCATGAGAAGCGGTGAGTAGAAAAAGAAGAGAAGTGAGGAAAAGTAAAAATATTTTCATGCGGTAATACCTAGTTTTCCTTATTGTAACTAAAAATGATTTAGCTTAAAATTATTTAAATTCTAATTCTACTTAAGAGTGCTTCTTCTCTAAAGCATCTATAACCTTCCCCTGAACCACCGAAGCAATCAAAATATAGAGTGTCATAACGACGGTAAACAAGAGACCAAAGAGATCGACCATAAAAGGTAAGAGAGGTAGCTTCACTGCACGTGCATACATGAAGGTTGCGATCAAGCCATCTTTGAGCCCATGAGAACGCATGTCTTGTAGCATACCGTACCATGCATACATTGGACCATGACTGATGACACCTCCGATAATTGCATAAAATACCCCTTTGGCTCCGCTCTCTTCTCCAAAGTGCTTTATGATCTGTTTGGGTTTCAGAAAATAGTTTATGAGTGCAGTAATGGTGATTATGAGGAGAAAGAGTGGTAAGAGTGAGAGCAGTATGGAACCAGCTTTTTGAAGTGCAGATGTGGCAGAGGGTGTATCTGAAAGTAAAAGAATGATGTATAGTACAAGTACAATGATCAGAAATTTAACGCCTTTAAATGATGTCTTCATGATAGTACTCCTACTGTAAGTACTGTCGCATAAGCGATGCTGATCGTAGAGATGAGTGTTAAAATATTACGATAAAAGGTAAATTTCAGACCAAAAACAGTCGCTTCAGCAGGAAGTTGTACAAAGCCCAGTGTTACCCAGGCAAGGATGAATGCACTGAGGGCATAGTGTGAGACACCTTGCTCGAGGAGTCCTTCAGCTACCACATAGCTAATCATCCCTTGCCCCATGGAGACTGCTCCTGCCAATGTGCCTACAAGCGTATCTGTAAGAGAGCCATGCCCAAAAAACGTAGAGAGTATTTTGGGTGTGACATAGACCTGCATGAGTCCTACCAGTCCCATCACGGCGATCAGCATAGGGCTAATGGAGATAAAACTCATAAGTGCCTTTTTAAAAGCTTTTTTGAGTGTGAGTGTTTCTTCTTTCATGGGGTATAGTTTATCCTAAAAGCATTTTAATGGCTACAGTGTACAAAGCAAGAGCCAATATTTTCTTGATCATTTGAGATGAGACCTTAAAGTGTAATATATAGTTTCCAATCATCCCACCGATAGTGGCACCTACTCCGACTACAGCCAAAAGCAGATAGTCAAGTTCTATGTGGTTGGCATAGCTGACAAAGGCAACGATAGAAGAGAATGGTATCACAAAAGAGATACCAATAGCGATCTTTTTGGCATCATACCCAAAAAGAAGCAGTATAGGAGAGATGATAGAACCGCCTCCTATGCCTAAAAAACCGGAAAACAGTCCACCTATGGAACCTGCAAAGAGTAAAATGGCTCTGTTTTTCTTACCTGATCTCTCTTTGGTAGGTTTTTTGAAAAACAAGATCATCGAAGCGATGACCAAGAGTGTATAGGCAAAAACAGTTTTAACGATCTCTGTATCTATGAGAAATGAGATCTGGGCACCGATAAAGGCAAAGATCACAGAACTCAGTACCAATGGTGCTACAAATGTAAAATCATAGAGTTGTTTTTTTAAATTGAGATAGCTTGTTGTGATGGTTGTGATGGAGTTAACAAAGAGACCACTTGCGCGTGAAAGGTCAAAAGAGAGACCTGCGATGTTTAGCCCCGGAACCAATGCAACAGCTGAACCGAGCCCTGCGATAGCAAAAATGGTAGATAGCCCTAGAGTGAGGAAAAAATAGATTAGGTATTCAATCATGTTTTACTTCTTTGAGTTTTAAACTAAGTATGAAGCCCAAGATTAAAAGCCCGATAGTTAACACATAGATAAAGGTGTAACTAGAAGTGTACTTTAGTATGACCCCTCCTAAGATAGGAAAAAAAAGACCTAGTGAAGTAATATTGGTTTGCAGTGCAGTATAGATGGGGCGTTTGTCTTCGGGTGCTATCTCTATGACAAGGTTCATACCAGAGATATTAAAACCATCAAGGGCTGCACCAAAGAGTAGAAAGACCAAGGCATAGGTATAGACATCAGAAGCAAAAAATGCGATTATGAAGGCTGCTATCATAAAGATAAAACTGAGTGAGAGCATCTTTTCATAATCATGTATTTTTCTCCATAAGAAGGTACTTCCTAAGATACTCCCAAGCATTTGCATAGTGATGAACCCACCTAACATCCACCCCGTCAAGATAAAGGATGCGTTGGCATTTAAGATGACAAAAGGCATGGAGAGATAGTAAGTAAAACTTAAAAAGATAACAATGATTTGCTGTTGAAGTCTTTTATCGGCTTTTAAAAGTGCCATAGCATTTTTGATGAACGTTTTAAAGTGATTTTCTTTCACTAAAACATTCTCTTTAACAGGCTCTTCTATGGTGACAAAGGTTGCAAACCCTATAGCCATAAAGAGACTACTCACCATGAAAAGTGCAGCATAATTAAGTGGTGCATCAAAGTTTTGGAGTACATACCCTGCAACTCCTCCAGAGATGATGGAAGCCACTGATCCTGCAATGTTTCTGTTTGCCATAGTCTTTCCCCGGTATGCTTTGGAAAAAAGTTTAGCTTGGAGTTCTTTGAAATAAATAGCCCCAAAACCTGCGGTGAAAGAGAAGAGGAAAAGTCCTAAGCCTATGAAAAAGAGGGTCAATGTTTTGTGGGTTTCTCCAAAGAGATAGATGGCAAGACCTATCATAAACCAAGCAAGAAAACGAAATAAAAATACTTTTCCCAAGTAAGGAAGTACTTTCTTGTATGCCTGTGCATGAAATGCAGCATAGAGTTGTATGGTAATAGCACCACCCCGTAACAAAGAGACAAAAAGACCGACGATTATAACTGAGTCTGAAAAATGATGTATTATGAGTGGTAGAACGGTCGAGGGTTCTGCTATAGTGATGGCAAGTGCCAGAAAAAAGGCATGGGTCACATTTTTTATATTGTTTTTTGGGTCGTCTATTTTGAACATAAATTTTTATTTTCCTACAAATCTGGTATCAGATTTTTTCTTACTTATTTCTTCTTGGCTAGATTGCATCCAACCTGACTTGACTTCACCTTCTACTTTATCAAAATTTTCAATGTAGGGTTTTATGTCTAGAAGTGGAGTGCCATCTAAAATGTCTACCCCTCTAATAGTTACGATGTTATTTTTAACTTTAATTAACTCTACTACTGAAAGTCCTATGCTGTTTGGGTGCATGGGTGTTCTTGTAGAAAATACACCTCTAGATGTATGGGTTTTATCATTAAAAGGTAGGACAGAGAGTTGTGGCTCTTTTACTTTATGAAAATAGTAGATAAGATAGACATGAGAAAAGCCGTCAAGATCTTTTAGCCCTTCTGCATACTCTTCTTTAAACGCTATGGTTGCACAGGTCTCTTTTGCACCTTTTGGCTGTACGGGCATGCCCTCCAAGTCACAAAAGGGAGAACAGATTGTGGCTATTTGTGTAAGCTCAAAAGTCATTAAGATGCTGTCACAAATGATTCTATAGCACACTTGACACTTTTAGGGATATCAGTACCTTCTAAGTTCATGAAGTCAGCCTGAACAGAGTAGATTTTTTTACCATTATAGGTCACAATAAAACGTAAGAACCCTGCATAAAGCTTACTTTTCTTTGTTTTTTTACCAGGGTCTGCTTTGTCGTTTTCATAAATATAGTAATCTATAGCTACGTTGCCTTCTGACTTAGCATCAGCCTGTTTTCTCTTGGCAATAGCATCTTTTACCATTTGGTCAACCTTTTCCAGTTGAACATACTTAAACATTTTTGTTTCCATAAACTTAGCTTCTTTTATGCGGGAAGTGAGTTCATACTCTCCTGCACGGACGCTTTCCTGTGCTTTTTTGAGTAGTTCAGCATCATATGTTCTCTCAAAAACTTTACATTTCTTATGGCAGGTAAGTCTGGTACTTTTTCCTCCTCCTGATGTTTTTGTGTTTTGTTTGTAGATATCATTACCTACAAAATAGAGTAGAGCAATTGCGAGTAGAGTGTAAATATATTTCATGGTATTCCTTAACGTTGTTGATGTTGTCTATCATGAGATTTTATGATGTCTGAAGCATTATTGTCATTTACGATGACCAACTCATCTGCTTTATATTTATTAAGTGCTTCAGGTAATTGAATTCTATCTGAACCTACATAAAGTATAGTGATGCTTCCTTCTTCTTTGATTATCGTATAAGGTGGTTGACTCATTTTCTGCATAATAAGTGTTTTTACACCTTTGCCAAGTAGCCATTTTACAACGCCTGAACCGCCTTGTGTTTCATTCTTTTCTATGCTTATGTTTCCATCTTCTACAAAGGCAAACCACTTTGCTTTTCCAAATAGTGGTGCCAGAGCTGAATCTTCTTTGTTTAATTTTAATGGTATTGCTATCATTTTATATCCTTTAATTCATATTGTTTTCTTATTGAAATTGCTTTGTTATTGAGCAGAGCATCAGAGATCTTTCTACGTGCATTTTCAATGAGTCTTGAAAAAGTTGTTCTTGAAATATCCATTTTATCTGCACATTCTTGTTGGTACAGTCCTTCAAAATCACTCAGTCTAATGGCTTCCATCTCATCTTCATCTATGATCATCTTTTCAAGCTTGTCTCTTCGTATACCACAAGGTTTGAAGCAGACTTGTGTATGGTCTTTAGCAATAGTTCGTCTGATTCTTCTTCCTGCTTGTATGGTAAACTCCTTAGTATATGAACATATGTCCAAATATTATGGAATTATATCGAACATATGTTTACATGTCAATACTTTATATTACAATAATTATAAATATAAGTTATGAATGATATAATTCTTTATAAAATAAGTTAGAAGGTTTACAAAATGAAAATAAGAAATATTACATGTGTTACACTACTTGCAACATCTGCATTATTAGCTCAATCGGGGGAAGCACTTTTTGGTAAATATTGTACAAGTTGTCATACTACTGTGGTAGGTGTAAATGAATCTGGTGGTAAAGAAACACCTATTTATGAGGCACCATATGCAGGGAATGTTATCAGTACAATAAAAGAGGAAACTAAAACCAAAGAAGCATTTATGGCTTTCATTAAAGATTATATAAATGAACCTGACAAGAGAAAATCCCTGTACGGAAAAAAAGCCATCAAAGACTTTGGTCTTATGCCATCTCTAAAAGGTGCTATGTCTGATAGTGAATCGACTATATTAGCTGAGTATATGTATAGTGATTATGGGAAAGAGCCACAAAAGGTAGAAGAGGATAAAGTTGTACTTTCTGAAGCAGAGAAAAGATCGGCACAAGAACTCAAAGCAAATGAAGCACTTTTTAGCAAATATTGTGCAAGTTGCCATACTACTGTAGTGGGTGTTGATGAATCCGGGGGTAAAATCACACATATATATGAAGCACCGTATGCGAAGGATGTTGTCAATAAATTAAAAGCTGAAACTAAAACGAAAGAAGCATTTATCACTTTTGTTCAAGATTATATCAATAAACCAAATAAGAGAAAATCACTTTACGGGAAAAAAGCGATTAAAGACTTTGGTCTTATGCCATCACTTAAAGGTGCTATGACAGAGAGTGAATCAAGAGGGTTAGTTGAATATCTTTATGGCAAGGAATGGTAGCTCCCTACAGAAAGCAGAGATAAAAATAATCGATGGAATAGAGTATAAGAATTCAGATTACGGGGTAGAATCATGTACTGCACTGGTTGAGACAATGGAAGGTGAATGGAAAATAGTTGAATGGTTACACAGTGAGACAGATAGTCCTATCTCATAGTGACCACTGGTACTGATCCTGCTGATGTAATAAGTAAGTGTTCTCCATGCATAGTTACAATATCTCCATCTAGTTCTATAAGATTATATTCATTATTTAAATGTATAGAAATATTATTTACTTCACCGTAAAAACTGCCAAATTTTTTAATGAAACGAAAAGGGGTAAAGATAAAAAATCTGTTTTGACTCATCAGCATAAAAGGTGTTATGATAATATGTATAGGAAGAAGAAAAATAAAAGATAGCAGATATTTAAGTATACCATGTTTAAGTATGCCAAAACGTAAAGTTTCAGAGAGAAAGATATGTTGCAAGTCTCCCATGTTACCTGCTGAAAAAAGAAATATTTCATGATTGAGTTTAAAAAGATGATGTTTTTGCGTCTTAGGTATACTCCCTTTAGCAAGAGAATCTAAGACGTCATTAATCTTTGGAGCATTATGAATTTTAGCAACAAAATTAAAAGAGCCTACAGGATTAAGAATAAAGGTTGGTATATACTCTAAGTTATATAACTGTTTTAATACTCTTCTTATGGTGCCATCACCACCGTTAATAATAACATAGGCATAGAGTTCTATGTCATGATGATCAGATAGAGATTCTGTTGGAATAGAGGTTATATTTAAATTTTTATGCTGTAGCACTTTACCTATTGAGAGTATTTTCATTAATTTCCATTTCTTTTTGAACTAAATATAATTATATCATGTAAAGATTAGGTATAATGTGTATATGAAAATAAAAAATGAAGATGAGCTTGATAACCTTATTATATGTCATAAATGTTTTACTCTTCATGAAGAGATAGCACTAAAGGACGGTAGTAAAGCTTGTTGTAATAAATGTAATAATGTACTTTATCGTTATGACAGTAAACTTATAAACCATGGATTGGCTTTAAGTATTACAGGATTTATATTTTTTATTTTAGCAAACCTTTTTCCTGTGATACAGATAGATATACTTGGAAGTGAACAGTTTATTACAATACCCAAAACAATTATCTCTCTTTTTGAAAATAGTTTCTATATCGTTGGTGCTATTTGTGCATTTCTTATTTTTATTTTTCCTTTAATGATTTTCTCTATTAATATGCTACTTTTTTTACTTTTAAAAATAGAACGAGGTAAAGTGTTAACAAAAGAGTTACTTGTTTTACTCGCACATATTACCCCTTGGAGTATGGCAGATATTTTTTTTATTAGTTTGTTAGTTTCTCTTGTTAAACTTGTAGCCTTTGGGCAGATACATATAGGTGTCTCTTTTTGGGCATTAATGATTTTTGTTCTTATAGATATTTATATAACTAAGTTTATTAAAATCTCTGAAATATGGATGTTACGTAAAAGAATTTTTTTACAAAAGGATAATCATTGATAGAAGTTGATGAGAAAAAGTTAATACATTGTCCTATATGTGATGCAGTAAATATAGATAAAGGTAGAGAAAATTTATGTCGTCGTTGTAATTCAAAAATTTATAACCATAAAAACTTCAGTACTGAAAAGAGTTGGGCATATCTTATTACGGCTATAATTATTTATATTCCTGCAAACCTTTATCCTATGTTAGTAACAAGTGCTTTTGGTGTACGAGATGAGAGTACGATTTTGGGTGGTGTTGTTATGTTATGGGAACATGGTTCATACCCTATTGCTGCAATTATCTTTTTTGCATCTATTATGATTCCTGTTATGAAATTTCTTATTTTGTTTTATCTATTAATTAGTGTAAAATACCCTTTGGGAAATGATAAAAAAATAAATAAACATAAACTTTATTACATGACAGAAGTAGTAGGTCCTTGGTCTATGATAGATGTATTTGTTGTTGCAATACTAGCAGCATTAATACACCTTTCAAGTGTAGAGGTTTTAGCAGGTACAGCAGCTACTGCTTTTGCAATTTCTGTATTTTTTACACTTTTATCTGCACATGCCTTTGATGAAACACTCATCAAGGGAAAATAAATAATATATGAACGCTAAGGAAGACTTTAAATGTCACAAGAACTGCCTAAAATAACAGAATCAACAAAGTTTAATTTTATTACATCTATATGGATTGTACCTTTTATTGCATTAGTGATTGCAGGATGGTTAGGGTATAAACATTTTGCAGAACGTGGTGCAGAGATAGAGATTGTCTTTCATCAAAATGAGGGTTTAATAGCAGGTCAGAGTGTTGTTAAGTTTCGTAATGTACCAGTAGGTAAGGTAACTAAAATTTATGTAGAAGAGGGTACAGCAGGGGTAATAGTTGTTGTGAGACTTAATAGTAAATCATCAAAACCTTATTTAACGGAAAATGCGAGATTTTGGATTGTAAAACCTGAAGTGGGCTTAAATGGTGTAAGTGGTTTAGACACTTTAATCTCTGGGACTTATATTAATGTATATTCACAAATAGGTGGGAAAGAGCCTAAAAAAAAGTTTATCGGATTAACTCAACCCTATCGTGATAGTATGAAAGGGGAGTATTTTCACTTAAAATCCATTAATGGAGATAATGTATCTGTAGGTACACCGGTCTATTTTAAAAGTATTAGAGTGGGACAAGTAGAGTATCTTAACTTGGGTCTAGATAATAAAAGTGTAGATGTAATTGTTTTTATAGATAAACTCTATGTGTCTTATGTACATGAAGATTCTAAGTTTTGGAGTCAAAATATGGTAAATATTGATTTTAGTAAAGGAAATTTTGATATTAATATTGCTCCTATGAACCTTATATTACAAGGCGGTATTGTATTCTCCTCTTCTGGTGAAGATAAAAGCAAGACAGTATCTTATAGGCATGTTTTCCATTTATATAAAAGTAAAACAGAAGCAGAAAGTAAAACTATAGGTTCTAAAATAAAAGGGTATAAAACATTTATGCTAATTACCAATAAATCTACAGCTAATTTAAGACTAAATGCTCCTGTACGATTTGAGGGATTTGATGTAGGTTCTGTAAAGGATATAAAATTATCTTATGATAAGGTTACTCATAAAATGCACAGTAAGGTTTTAGTAGGCATAAATACTTCTGTGTTTTTAGATGCTAATGAGGTAAACTCTAATGGTGAGTTAAACTTTTATCAAGCGATAGAAGAGGGGATGCGTGCTAAGATAACTTCATTTGATCCTCTTACGGGTATGCTTTTTATAGATTTAACTTTTAATCACAATGAAGGAAATGCAAGTGTAATTAGAGGTGGACAATATGTACAGTTACCAATGGTTAATGAAGCACCAAAAAGTGTAATGACAGGTGTTGTTTCATTGTTAGATAAACTCAATAAATTACCTTTAGAAAAACTATTAGTGTCCTTAAATAATGTTGTTGATAAGAGTGCTAAGCCCATGGAAAATTTAAACACCTTAATAGTTGACTTGCAAACAACGGTTAAAAATATTAATAAATTAACCAATCAAAAATCATTTAAAACTTTACCTAAAGAGTTAAATAAGGTACTTGGTTTAATGAGGAAAACACTTAAAACCAGTGAAAAAGTAGTAAAAGGGTATGATAGTAATTCATTAGTAAAACATCAACTTACGCAAACATTGAAAGTTCTTACTAAAACATCAGAAGAGATGCAAGTCTTTTTAAGAATGCTTAACCGTAAACCAAATTCACTTATCTTTGGAGATAAATAATGTTAAAAATAATAATGACACTTATAACCCTTTGGTTTTTAAACAGCTGTGGTGGCTCTAGTAGTTACTATGTATTGTCACCTGCACCACAACCTAAAAGTATTTACAGCTATAAAAACAGAATTATTGCTGTGGAAAAAGTAACAGTTCCAGAATATTTATATAAAAGAGACATCGCTGTAGCAAAAACAGCTACGCAGATTTCACTGTTAAACGGTGCTGTTTGGGGTGAAGATTTAGATACAGGTCTAACCAATAGACTGATTAGTTTTATGCAAAAGAAGTTTCAGCAGCCTAGTGTCTATGCCTATCCATGGGGTTTAGACAGACAACCCAATATAAAATTAAATGTAGATGTAACACGCTTTATAGCTCAAGGTAGTAGTGTATATCTTGATGCAAACTGGGAAGTGGTTGACATGGCTACAAAAAGACGTAAAACAGGACTTTTTCATACACAAGTATTAACTGCTAATGATGCAGATAGTATTGTAACTGCGATGGATAAAGCTTTTGGAGAGCTTGAAGAGGTAGTTTCTAAAGGTCTTAAAACTTATTATTAATCAATTTCTAACTTGTATCCACGAGAAAAGATAGTTTTGATAAGTTTATGTTTAAATTTTTGTCTTAAACGCTTAACTAAAGTTCTAATCGTATTTGTATTTGTTGCTTTTTCTGGCCATATACAGTTTTCAATTGTATAAAAATCTACAATATGATTTTGATTTTTTATAAGCAACTCTAGTAAGTCGCACTCTTTTTTCGTAAGATGAATAATCTCTGAACAGTAGTAAAGAATATGGTTCTGTAGATTATAGGTATACTCATCATCAAGAGTGATGAAATTTTGATTTTTTTTAAAATCTATATGATTTTTAACTATTTTTCGATGGGCAATTTTTAAAAATACACGTAACTCTTCCCTGTTAAAAGGTTTGGATAAGTAGGCTATAGGATTTACCTCAATAGCTCTATCTACATTATAATCATCCAGATGTGCAGTGAGAAAAATAATTTTTATATGAGGATAACTTTTTTTAATTAGCATTGCAGTTTCTACACCATCTATTTTACCCTTAATACATATATCCATGAGTATGATATCAATTTTATACTCAGAAATGGTGTGGAGTGTATCTTTTGCATTAGAGCAAATAGTTATAATGTTATATCCAAGTTTTTGAATATAGCTTTCTATCTCCATAGCAACTATGCTTTCGTCTTCAACAATAAGAATATTTATACTCTTCATATAGTAAACCTTATATGGTATTTTGTGCATTTATTTGTAAATAATTTCATACTGCCTCCTAATTGATCATAGACTAATGTACGAATGAGTTTTAATCCAAGTGTCTGTTTGTACTCCTGCACGCTAAACCCTTTTCCATCATCTTCTATAGACAATGTATATTGATGCTGGTTCTGATGTAATGAGATAGAGATATTACCCTTATTTTTATCAAAAGCATATTTATAAGCATTGGTAACTGCTTCATTAATAATTAATCCTATATAGACTGATTCACGTAGAGAAATGGTGGCATTAATATCTGTCTGTATTTGAATGTGTTGTTTGCTATGATGTATGGTTTCATAAATATCAAATAGTAATGAATCTATATACTCTTGCATATCTATTTTATCAAGATTATCTTTTATAAGAAGCATATTATAGGTTTTGGCTATAGCATTAATTCTATTTTCAAGATTAGTAAATTTACTGACAACTACTTCATCCTCTATTTTATCACTTTGCAATCGTATCATGGAGAGTATAATTTGCAAGTTGTTTTTTACTCTGTGGTGTACCTCTTTAAGAAGTAGTTCTCTGGTTTTTAATGCATTATTTAAATCATCGGTTTTTTGAATCACTTCATGCTCAATAATCATTGCTCTCTCTTTTGACTCATTAAGTAAATGCTTATCTAGCAGATTTTTCTCTTTTTGTAAAATAATATAACGATCTGCAAAGGCTAAAGAGAGAATAAGTGCTTCAAAAGCTGTAGCAAACATTAGAATGTTTTGAAAATCCTGCATTACAGAAGTGACACCTATAGCATTTAAAATAATAAGAAAATAGGAGAAAAATACAATACTAAATCCTACGATAAAAAGCCTAGCCTGTGTATATCCATGTAGATAAGAGATAATACTAG
>JAYEHY010000080.1:0-13598 GCA_034659695.1 Campylobacterota bacterium
AAAAGATTTATGTTTTTGATTAGGGCAAGGGAGGTAGGGGGCACTCACCTGATAAATATAGTCATTGAGTGTTGAAAAAAACCCTGAAAATGATCCTATGAATATAAAAATGATTATTTTAAGAAGTAAAAAAGGAAAATAAATATGTGTAAAAAACTTAAAATAATACATAAAAAGAACAATAAAAATAATAAACTATAAACATAATATTATCTCTCCCATAATTAAATCTTAAGTTTATTATTCTAACTTAATATGCTTAAATATTTATTTTTCAGCAGTATGAGCTTAAATTTACTCGTGCTACTGCTGTATAATGGACTGAATATTAACACTAAAAGTTATAAGATCCAATAACTCTAAACTGTTCGTAATCTTTTATACCTGCTACCTTAAAATCTACCAGGGCTAGAGCAGCAGTAAAAGAGAGTTTTTCATTGTAGCTGTATTCTAAGATAGTATCTATCTCATTGGCTTTATATGTAGAATGCTCTTTAGCTTCAAAGTTGCCATAAGCTATACCAAATGTAAGGTCATTGATGCCAACTTTTCCAAAATCGTAACCAGCTCCTATCATCCATGCACTTCCTGCTGTACCTATGGCATCGAGTGTTTGGTCTTCCATGGAGGTGAAAAATGTACCGCCACCTAGACTTAAGCCCATTGCTCCTGTGTCACCATCATCTTGGTTATATGCAGCTAAGATGGTAAGACCTAAGGAGTCAAATTGTGCTTCAAGACTTATACCAAAGGTTTGTGCATCTTGTTTACCTAAAAGTGCTGACCCAGTCTCTTGACTAGAGTCATACTGTAAGCCTAATGTAAATGTACTGTTTTGAGAGAGAGCAAAGTTGTACCCTGCTTCTGCATAAAGTACATTGGCTATGTCACTATAGTGGTAGTACCAAAGGGCTAATGATAGATTTTCAATCCCTTCATAAGAGGCTGAAGCATAGTAGATACCATCGGTTTTATTTACACCCAATGTCTCTGCAACATCAACAAATTTTGGGCTATCTATGCCATTTTCCCAACCAGCCATTTTGTCTATCATTCCTGCTGTTAGTGTTACGTTGTCAATATCTGTATTGGTGATAGTATAGGCTTCAAAATAGTTAGGCATCATTCTAATATCATCACTATCAGCATGAGGTGTGTCAAGCGTTTGTCTTCCTAGTTTTATCTCTGTATTACCCCATTTACCACTTAAATACGCTTGTGATAAAAGTATGAAACCATTATTGTTTTTGTTAAAAAAGTCTCCATTTTCATTTATTGGATCTTGATTTATACCTATATTAAGTACAGTATATATTTCAGCACCAACTTTTAAGCCATAGTATCTTTTTGTATTGAGATGGTAGTGACCTCCAAGAGCATAACCACTTGTACGCTTAGTACCATCTTCTGAAAAAGTGATATATCCTGCTCTAATTTGCCCTTTAGTATGTGCTAAAAGGTCATAATCACCTAAAATACTTCTAACACTTCGTATTTCAACTGGAGTACTCTCTTCTTCTATGGTTTCAATAGGTGTATTAGCTAAGGTTTCAATACTCATTATCATTATGCAAGCTATACTTAATTTAAATTTACTCATTTTCTTCCTTTCTTTTATGGTTTAAGAGGTGCGTTTGAACACACCCTTTCATTATATTTTTTCTACTTCTATCTTATCAGCCTCATCTGCACGTACTGCGATGAGTGTAGAACCTACTTCTATCTCCATGGTTTGTTTAGCAAGAGAACATCCTCTTACCATTAACTCCTCACCCCTCATAACGCCTAAAGAGGTTAAACGGTCTCTTAGTACTTTGTCCGCATTGACTTTAACAATCTCCGCTTGGTCTCCCTTAGTTAATTCACTTAATTTCATCTTTTACCCTCCTGTGATAAGTAGTGTGACACGGTATGCTATAAAACTCAATATCCATGCTGTAGCTGTAGTCATAACAAATAAATAGAGTAGATACTTCCAACCGCCAGACTCTTTAGCAAATACCATAGAAGCTGCTAAACAAGGCAAGTAAATCATAACAAAGACAATGAATGCAATGGCAGAAGCAAAAGGAATATTTGCTTTTATCTGTGCTATAAGTCCCTCATTGCTTTCATCTACTTCATCACCCAATGCATAAAGAACACCCAATGTAGAGACTACAACTTCTTTGGCTGCAAGTCCAGTCTCAAGGGCAACAGCCATACGCCAATCAAAGCCAAGTGGAGCAAAGAATGGCTCTGATGCATGTCCGACTATACCTAGGTAACTATGCTCTAATTCGTAGAGTTTTACTTGATTTACTTCTAAATTTTCAGGGGCATCTACTTTAGGGTAGTTTGACGCAAACCAGATAAGAATGGAAGCTGCTAAAATGAATGTACCCGCTTTTTTAAGGTATGACTTTGCTTGTCCGTACACAGTGTGCCAAATAAGCTTTAGTGATGGCATACGGTATTTTGGCATCTCCATAACAAAAGGTTCATCATCTCCTTTAAAGACAAAGGTTTTAAGTACTTTTGCCATAAGTAAACCTAACATCGCTCCTGCTATATAGATAATAAACAGTATATTACCCGCTTGCTCTTGGCTAAAAAATGCTCCTGCAAAAAGTACATATATAGGTAACTTTGCTCCACAACTCATAAACCCTATAATAAATAGTGTAATAAGTCTGTCTTTCTCATTTTTAAGTGTTCTTGCAGCCATGTAAGCGGGTACTGAACATCCAAAACCAGTGACTAGAGGGATGAAACTTTTACCATGTAGCCCAAATTTGTGAAAAAATCCATCTAGTAAAAAAGCTACACGACTCATATAGCCTGTCGTTTCTAGTAAGGCAATACCTATAAAAAGTATTATAATATTAGGTAAAAACATTACAACAGAACCTACACCTGCTATCATACCGTCTGCAACGAGTGAGCCTAGTTCACCATCGCCAAGTATAGATTTAGCTTGATCTCCAAGCCAAGAGAATGTGGCATCGATGTAGTCCATAGGCAATGCACCTAACTCAAATGTAAGTTGAAAAAGACCCCACATAAAGAAAAGAAAGAGAGGGATACCCAAAACTTTGTTAATAAGTAAATTGTCTATTTTTTGGGTAAGATTTTTGGCTTTCATAGACTTAATAGATATTACTTCCATCTTTGCACCTTTAGCAAAAGCAAAGTGTTCATTTGAAAAAATTTCGTCTAAATCTTTAGTATTGTTATGCAGGTAAAGATGGTTTAGCCCCTCTCTTACGATAGGTAGCATCTCTATCCAAATAGGCTCATCATGCATTTTTTTATAGACTTCCTCATCTTCTTGTAAAAGTTTTACAGCAAGATGACGATAGGGAAGGGTACTTTTATACTTCTTCTCTTCCATAAAATTAACGATATGTGCTATCTCCTCTTCTATAGGATCAGAGTAAACTACCTTAGCAGTACTCTCTTCTTTCTCAAAAACTTCTATAATCGCTTCTTGAAGTGCATCAACTCCCTCTTTATCAGCAGCAGATGTTTTGATACAGGGCACCCCTAAGATAGATGAAAGTTGTTTCTCATCTATCTCTATACCCTCTTTTTTAGCTTCATCACTCATATTGAGTGCAACGACCACTTTTTTTCCTGTCTCAAGAAGTTCTGTTGTGAAAAGTAGGTTTCTTTGTAAGTTTGTCGAGTCTACTACATTAACTATAATATCATACTCATCACTCTGTAAAAAACTTTTGGTAACTTTCTCTTCTATGGTATATTCTGTAAGTGAATAGGCTCCAGGCAGGTCAATAATATGTACTTCATAATCTGTACACTTTACTTCATCACAGATGTTAAATACCACTTCTGTTTTGTCTACGGTTACACCAGAAAAATTACCCACTTTAAGTGTAGCATTTGAGATGGCATTAATAAGTGAAGACTTTCCTACATTAGGTTGTCCTGCAAGTGCAATGACTATTGGTTTCATGGATTAGAAATCCTTATATTTATTTAGAAGTTAAAATGAAAGTAATTATCATTTAGTTTTCTTAAGGAGTAATTTACTCTTATTCACCTTAAATTATGTTAAAATGATAGTTATTATCATAAAATATAGTTGTGTAAATATAAGTATTAGGGAAGAAGTGTAATATAACCCCTACACTCTCAAAGGAGAGTGCCATTAAGGAGGTTTTAGGATTATATTTTGTGATTAAAATTTGTAAGTAGCAACTAGCTCTAGTGCATTTACATTGTCCATAGTTTCATTATAAGCAGTGTTTGTATAAACTGCGTCAAAAGAGATACATTTTGTTGCTGCATATCCTAAGATAAGGTCAAACTCTTCACCTGCTGTTTCATAGTCAGCATAAGAGAGTTCAATATTTACACCAGCATACTCAGTAGAAGCTGCTACTTTAAAAGAGTCACCAAGGTCTGTTGCTGCAAAGATGTTCCATGAACTTGTGTACATAGCATCTTTACCTACGAAACCTGCTACATTGTCTTCAGTATGATTATATGCAGCACTTAAGTTAAAGTTTGCAACTGTTGTAGCAATTTTTACACCATAAGCTGTAGAGTCAGCTAGTGTATCATACTCTGTTCCTGCATACTGTGCAGCAAGTTCAACACCAGCCATAGTTACACCAGCATCAGCATATACTTGAGTATAGTTTCCTGCATCTACATTGTAGTACCAAAGACTAGCATTGAATGCATCACTATATACAGCACCTAAAGCCCAGTTGTCTCCATTGTCTGCTAGGTTAATAAAGTTATCACCACTGTTGTTAGGTCTCCATTTTGCTACATAAGAACCGATAAGTGTAACATTAGAGATAGACTTATTGACTAGAGTATATGCTTCAAATGCACCTGGAGCTAGTAACCAGTCAAAACCACCAAGCATTGGAGTGTCAAGAAGTTGACGACCTGCTACAAATGTAGTGTCTCCAAAAGTTGCAGTTAAGTTTGCTACGTTAAAGAAAGCACCATTTTTGTTGCTTTCCATGTAAAATAAGTTAGGTTGTTTCATCGCATTTACATAACCAACAGCTGAAAAGTTTGCTGTTAACCAATCGTTAAATTTGTGAGATACATCTAAAGTTGCTGCAAGACCTAGTTGTGAATCATCACCAAACATATCATCATTAGAATCATCTGTGATGTAGTACCCTTGTAATTTACCATTGATTGTTGTGTTGTCATTACACGCTTCAACTGCTGGTGCCTGAGGGATTTCTACGATGTCTCCGCCTGCTACTGCAGCACTTACAGCCAATGCTGCGATTAAACTTAATTTTGTGAATTTCATTTATATTTCCTCTATTTTAATATTTGAGAAAGTATATCAAAAGTTAATGAAAAATAAATGAAAAAGTTGATTAATTTTAAAGCAGTTGAACGATTTAAGTTAATTTTGTGCTTTTAAAGAAGTCTCTGACATATTCGTATCCTGAATAGAGTGTAAGTACAACAGCTATCCATAGTAGTATCTCTCCGCCTATCCAACCCATAAGTAAAAAGCCTATGGCTATCATCTGTACAACTGTTTTTACTTTTCCCATCCATGAAGCGGAGATATTTAACCCTTGACTTACAGCAGAGACTCTTAGCCCCGTAATAAAAAGTTCGCGGGTTATAATAAGAAAAACTGCCCAAGGAGAAGCAGAGCCAAGCATCATGAGACCTAAGAAGCCTGCTAGAGTCAGCATTTTATCTGCTAATGGGTCAAGAATCGAACCTAAAACAGTAATTTGGTCAAAAGTTCTTGCGATATATCCATCAAAAAAGTCAGTAGCTGAAGCCAGTACAAAGATAAAAGCGGCAATGTAGTTAAGCCAAGAAGCGTGAATACCTTCAAAAATAGAAGCATCTTGATTGACTAAAAAGAGAAACATCACGGGAGCGAGAAGAAGACGTGAAAATGCTAAAATATTTGGAATGTTAAATATTTGTGGTTTGTTCATCTCTTCTCCTCTATGTTTATTATTATCTAAAAGTAGTTCCACCGTCAACGACCAGTGTTTGCCCTGTAATCCAACTTGCCTCTTGTGTACACAAGAAGTAAACAGAACCTGCTAAGTCATCAGGACTTCCCATTCTATTTACGGCTGAACGCTTAATAGTCTCAGCTTTTACCTCTTCATAATTTGTAAATGCTTTAAGTGCATCTGTATCTATAGGTCCACCAGATACGGCATTTACTCTAATACCCATGTCACCAAGTTCTACGGCTGCGTAACGGCTCATAGCTTCTACGGCTGCTTTATTGGTACCATGACCTGCATAGTTGTCTATATAAATAAGGTTTCCTGTTGAGCTAAGTGTAACAATAGCCCCACCTCCAACTTTTTCCATGCGTACAGCAGCCTCTTGCGAACCACGTACAAATGCACCTACCGTTGCAGTATAGATATTTTGCAAACCTTTTTTAGGGCGTAGTTTCATAAATTTACCATAACCACCTACTACAGGACGACCATATATCATTGCATTAGATACAAAGAAATCTACTCTGTCAAAGTCTTCATCTATTGCTAAGAATAGAGATTTAAACTCATCAAGCTCTAAAATATTAAGTGGGTATGCTTTTGCTTTTACCCCATATTTTTCAGTCAACTCTGCTGCAATTTCATCTGCAACTTCTCTGTTTGAGTTGTAGGTAAATGCAATATTTACACCGTTTTGAGCAAATTTCTCTGCTACAGCTTTACCGATACCTTTGGTAGCACCTGTAATTACAACTGTTTTACCTTTCATATTTGACATCTTATACTCCTACAATAGTGTAATTTTTCATTACATTTTCAATTTTTTTCATATTCTCAGAACTTGGTTCTACTAGTGGTAACCGATACTCTAATGTATCGATAAGACCCGCAATATACATGGCTGCCTTAATAGGAATAGGGTTACTTTCACAAAAAAGGACTTTGTTGATTTCAAAGAGTTCATCATTGATGGCTTTTGATGTTTTAAAGTCACCTTCCAATGCGGCGTGAGCAAGTTTGGCTTTCATATCTGGTAAGAGGTTAGAAGTCACAGAAGTGATACCTTTTCCTCCACTAGCTAAGATGGGAAAATCAATAGCATCATCACCAGAGAAAACATAGAGGTCAGGTACTTTAGCTAAAAGCTCAACCGTTCTCTCTATAGAACCTGTGGCTTCTTTGATACCCATAATGTTCTCTACATCTTCAAAGAGTCTTTTTACGGTGTCAGGTAAGATATCTACCCCTGTACGTCCTGGTACATTGTAAAGCATAAATGGTACATCTACGGCAGAAGCAATGGCTTTATAGTGTTGGTAAAGACCCTCCTGACTAGGCTTGTTATAGTAAGGACTTACAGAAAAAAGTGCATCCACTCCAGCATCCTGGGCATGTTTAGCGATGTCTATCGCTTCATGTGTAGCATTACTTCCTGCACCTGCTAGGACTTTAGTTTTCGTACCCTTACATACTTCAACGGCTATCTCTATACATCTTTTATGTTCATCATGATTAAGTGTTGCAGACTCACCTGTAGTTCCAACAGGACATACAGCATCGATGTTGTGAGCTATTTGTCTCTCTATAAGTTTTGCATATGTAGCTTCATCTAAAGTACCATTTTTAAATGGCGTAATAAGTGCAGTTGTTGCACCTGTAATATAGTTATTCATTGGTTTGTTCCTGTTTATTCTTTTTCATTACCACAGTGGTTGAAAAATCGTGATTAAAATATTTTTTAGCGATATCGCTAATATCTTTGAGTGTTATTTTATCTAATTTCTCTTCATATTCAAGTAAAGGTTTGATATTCCCTTTTACATAGTAGTCTCCATAGAGTCCCGCTACTGAACTTGAACTCTCCAAAGAGTAGATAAATTCTGCTTTTGTGTTGATTTTAACCTTGTCAAGTTCAGCTTGTGTAACATCACCATTTTTAAGTTTGTCTAGTTCACTCAGTATCTCCTTCTCTACTACTTCAAGAGAGGCATTAGGTGAGACCATTGCCATGACTAAAAACAGACCGGGGTCTTTTAGTTCCATATTGTAACCGTATATCTGGTTAACTAGTTGTTTATCATTAACCAGCGTCTTCTCAAAACGGCTACTCTTTCCTGCACTTAAAATGTGGCTTATTGCAGAGAGTACGACTTGGTCATCATCTTCATAATTAGGGATAGCGTAAGTAATAGCAATCGTATCTACTTGGTTACTCTCCTTATGCAGTGTAGCTCTTTTTGCTCCATCTACCTTTGGCTCTACGGCTATTACCTTAGGAACATCATACGCATTTTTAATACTTGCAAAGTACTTATGGGCTTGAGTAAAGACTTCATCTGCACTAATGTCACCTGCTACAACTAAAATTGCATTGTTGGGTTGGTAGTAACGCTTATAGAAGTCTCTAATATCTTCTATTTTCCATGTTAAAATATCTTCCATAAATCCAATAGGAAGCCAGTGGTATGGATGGTAGGTAAAGTGTGTGTTGAATACCCTAAAATATAAATATCCCATTGGGTTATTATCTGTACGCAGACGTCTCTCTTCAGCTACAACATCACGCTCTTTTTGAAACTCTTCATCTGTAAGGTTTAAGTTATGCATAAGTTCAGCAAAAAGGTCAAGGCTTAAGCTTAAGTTCTTGCTAGCAGTCTTAATGTAGTAGTGTGTATGGTCAAAACCTGTAGAAGCATTGTTAACGCCTCCACGACCTTTAACTATGGTGTCAAACTCACCCTCTTTAAGCTTTTTAGTTGACTTGAAACTTAAGTGTTCTAGCATGTGAGCCATACCACTTTTTCCCATAACTTCATTTCTACTTCCTACTTTATAGTAGATATCTGTAGTAATAACACCTGAGTCATTGTCCATAGGAATTACAACAATTTGCATTCCATTGTCTAGGGTTTTTGTAAAATGTTCTGGTAATGAGTTAGCCATTAATAGTCCTGATAATAGTAACGATCCTGCGACCGATACAATAATTTTTTTTAAATTCATATCTTCTCCGTAGGGTGCGTAATCACGCACCAATTCATAACGGTGCGTGATTACGCACCCTACAATTACTTCCAATCTGCCCCTATAGCTTCTGAAATATGATTATAGCCATCATTCTTTAATAGCGTGATAAGCCCCTCATTAATCTCTTTAATAAGTGCAGGACCTCTATAAACAAGCATACTGTAAACTTGAACCAAAGAAGCTCCTGCCTTGATACGCTTATATGCCTCTTCCGCAGAGTCAATACCCCCTACAGAGATAAGCAGTGTTTTTCCATAGAGTTCTTTACCAATGGCTCTGAAAAGTTCATAAGATTTTTCTGTAAGTAATGCTCCGCTAATACCACCAAAATCTTGTTTCTCTGAACTGTCAGTTAAACTGTAGTCTATCGTGGTGTTTGTTGCTATAATCCCAGCAGCTCCAGCTTCTACAGCTACATTACACAAGTCTATCGCATCTTGTGCTTCCATATCTGGAGCTATTTTAAGAAGAACGGGCTGTGTGGTTATCTCCTTAGCCATGCTAAATATCGCTTTTATAAATGACTCATTTTGTAAATCACGAAGCCCTGGAGTGTTAGGTGAAGAGATGTTAATGACAATGTAGTCACCGTAGTTTTTAAATGCCTTAAATAAGATTTCATAATCTTTAAGTGCATCCTCTTCAGGTGTTATTTTATTTTTACCGATATTGATACCTAGAGGGTAGTCAAGAAAGTAGAGTTTATCGAGACGCTCTAACATATAGTCACTACCTTTGTTGTTAAACCCCATAGCATTTTGGATAGATTGATCTTCTATGAGTCTAAAGAGTCTAGGTTTAGCATTTCCCTCTTGTGGCATAGGTGTTACGGTGCCTATCTCAGTGTATCCAAACCCCAGTGTGGGCATGGCTGTAATGTACTGACCATTTTTGTCAAAACCTGCTCCAAGACCCACAGGGTTTAGAAAGTCACGTCCAAATATCTCTTGCTTGAGCATAGGGTCTGTAATAAAATTTTGATCTTTAATCATGCGTTGTATCGTGGGGCAGTGAGCTGCAGCTCTAAGTCCTAACCCTGCAACAGCATGTGCAGTTTCTGGGTCTAGTTTAAAAAGAATTTTTTTGAGGTTGTTGTATGAAAAAAGTGACAATTTAAGCTCCGTTTCTAAAAAAAGTAATGTATGGCAAAAGTAGCACCATGAATGTTATCTAAAAAATCTAGGTCATTAACATAATAGTAGTGATAACCTAGGTCAATATCAATGTTGTCTGTAGCATAGATGATAAAACCAAAATTTGCACCATAATAAGCACTTTTGTAATTATCATATCTCTTATCAAGTTGTTTATCGTCAAATTTCATATATCCAGCAACAGCACCTAAGTATGGTCTTAGTTTTGGAGTTCCAAATAGATTGTCCAAAAGTATTTTATCTACTTCAATAGCAATACTCTGATAAGCATTTTGCGTATAGGTGTAAGAGAATGTTGTTCGCCAATCTAAAGTTTGTTTTCCATACTTAAGTATAAAGCTTCTCTCTTTTTCTAATTCATCTAAATCCATATCCATATTTTGTGAAGATACAGATAATCCAATAAATGGAAATTGAGTTTCACTTTTAGATAAAAGCAACTCTGAAAATAAAAAAGAAACGATAAGCACTCGAAGCATGAAAGACCCTCTTAGTAAGCATTAGGTTATAGTTTTGTTTTAAAATAGCAGATATTATACCCACTATTGAGTTATAGACTACTGCTTAAAAGTTTAATTTTAACCTTTTTCCCAAAGTGTACCTTCAGGACTGTCCATAATAGCAATACCTAGTGCTGTAAGTTCATCACGAATAGCATCGGAGCGTTCAAAGTTTTTCTCTTTTTTAGCTTGTGTACGCTCTTCTAAAAGGCGTGTTATCTTCTCTTTTAGGGCTTCATCTACACCGATCTGAAAGTAAGAAAATGGCTCTTTTCCTCCAAAACCTAAGAGGGTATCTATAAACTCTATGTTTGCTAAAGTCTCTTTTTTTAAGGCTTTATGTGATGCGCCATTTAGTGGCTTACTTGCACTCTCTTTTAGAGACTTGTCTTTAGGGTTTGCATCAAATTTTTCATTACTTAGAGCTACCATTTCATCTATAACAGAGAGGGCGATAGAGATGTTTAAGTCATCACTCATCGCATCGAGAAGTGCCTTTTTAAAAACTTTATTTACTGTAGAACCTTTACCTGGACTTACACGTTTTTTAAGTCTGTAGAGTTTGTCTAACCTTTTTTTGGCAGTTTGTAACTCCTCTTCACTAAAGTTGAAGTCATTTCTATAGTGTACAGAGTTGAGGTAGTAACGCAGTACTTCTCCATCGTAAAGTTTAAGGGCATCTTTAAGAAAAAAACTATTGCCCAAAGATTTACTCATCTTCTCTCCATCAATCTGTACAAAACCGTTATGCATCCAGTACTTAGCTAACTCATGACCTGTGGCACAACGGCTCTGGGCTGCCTCGTTCTCATGATGAGGGAAGAGTAGGTCAGCTCCACCACCATGAATGTCTATACTGTACTGTCCGTTACCTTTAAAGTGTTTTTCTATCATGGCAGAACACTCTATATGCCACCCAGGACGACCTGAAGAGAATGCAGTGTCAAAGCAGATCTTATCGTTCCCTTTACACGCTTTCCACAAAGCAAAATCTTTAGGGTCTCTTTTTTCACTCGTATGCTCTACACGGCTTAGACTCTCTTCATCACTTACACGATGCGAAATGTTACCATAGGTGCTGTCTTTGCTAGTGTCAAAATAGACATCACCCGTAGAGGTAACATAGGCAAAACCGTTGTCTATAAGTTTTTGTATCATACGCTCTATAGCGTGAAGAGACTCTGTAGCTTTAGGTTCTACCTCTGCACGCTCTACACCAATGGCTTGCATATCTTCAACATAACGTGCAATATAGTAAGAGGTAATCTCCTCCATAGATTTACCTGTAGCTTCTACTTTTTTGATGATTTTGTCATCAATATCTGTAAAATTTTTCCCCATCGTTACTTTGTAGCCAAGGGCTTTAAGTGTACGAGAGAGCAGGTCAAAGCTGAGACTGCTCCGTGCATGACCCAAGTGGGCATCATCATAAACAGTAGGTCCACAAACATAAATGCTTGCTTCACCTTCACAAATGGGTTCAAAAGTAAGTTTTGTTTTTTGTACACTGTCATAGAGTTGCATAGTCTTAGCCTTGTTTTAGAATAAGTGTGATTATAGCAAGTGAAGTTGAAAAGTGCTAAGATAATAGCTATACTTCTTTCAGAACTCATAGGAAACGATGGCTTTAGCCTCGTCAAATGGTGGAGCTGAAGCAGCACTTCCGAGTTTTGCAAGAACTCTCAAGAACTTTAATGTAAGGATACTTTGTGAAAGATAAATCTCAAAAAGCTCCCCTCTGTATAAAGTTCATTTAACACAAAATAGAGTATAGTTATTAAATCAATTTAACACAGAGAGTGACAGTATGAATTTACCTATTTTGCAGAAAGTTTCAGCACAAATATTAGCCAAAGAGACACCAGCCTATAGAAGATGGCTTTTTGATAAGATAGATTTTGGCAGTAAGCTCATAGGCATAAAAGGACCTAGGGGTTCGGGTAAGAGTACGATGTTGTTGCAGTATGCCAAGATGAAAAAACTTCCTGCTTCTAAAGTGCTTTTTATCAACTGTGACCACCCTGCTATGGTAGGCAACTCGCTCTATGATGTGGCTGAACACTTCTATGCGAGAGGAGGAGAGCTACTGTTCATCGATGAGATTCATAAAAGTAAAAACTTCTCACAAGAGCTGAAAGCTATTTATGATATTTTTGATTTGCAGGTTATCTTTTCAGGTTCATCAGCATTGAAGATAGAACACGCTTCAGGAGACCTAAGCAGAAGAGCCGTGGTTCACAACTTGGGTGTGTTGTCTTTGAGAGAGTTTGTTGAGCTAGAGACAGGAGAGAGATTTCCCTCTTATAGTTTAGATGAGATAGTAGAAAATCATTTTGATATTGCATCAGATATTATGAGTAGAGTGAGACCTCTTGAGCAGTTTTCTAACTATTTGGAGTATGGTTGTTACCCTTTTTACCATGAGTCATTGGTTGACTACCCTCAAAAGCTACTAGAGGTTATCAATCTGACTATAGACTCTGACCTTTCGGCGATTTACAATATCGAGACTTCAAAGCTAGTAATACTCAAAAAGATAATCTATATGCTATGTGTGACCGAGCCTTATGATCTGAATGTCAAAAAACTAAGCTCTGCTGTGGAGACTTCATGGTCAACACTCGCTAAATATTTGGAAAGGATGGATGCAGGTAGCCTCATTCATATCGTACGACAAGGAGAGGGAATGAGGGCTGTCAACAGACCCGATAAGCTCCTGCTTGATAATCCAAATCTCTTTATGGTGCTGTGTGCAAGTCCAAATATTGGTTCTATCCGTGAAACATTTTTTGTATCGCAAGTGGGGCTAAAACATCAGGTTCATTATCATGACAAAGGGGACTTTATGGTTGATGATCATAAAGTTTTTGAGGTTGGTGGAGCATCAAAAAGCGATGAGCAGCTAGAGGGAAACTCCTTGGGATATGTGGCTGCTGATGATATTGAGATAGGCT
>JAYEHY010000081.1:0-41180 GCA_034659695.1 Campylobacterota bacterium
ACGCGAGCGTTCACTGCTAGGCTTTGTTATAGGTCTTTAAAGTAACCCCAATCACTCGTATTTTCAGAAAAAGGAGTATAAGTTGGTTTATTGTTAATTCTAAAATGTTCACCTTCTTTTATAACTAATCCACCTATTAAGTTTTTACCTTTTTTATTCTCTTCTAAAATATATTTTTGTAAAGCTTCGCCTTTAGCTTTATTATCATCTTCTCTTTCTCCACTAGCTTTAGTGTCAAAAATACCGAGTCTTCCATCATTGAACATAATTAAAAAATCAGGTTGAAAGGTTGATTTTATTCCATATTTAATCCCAAAGTTAATTGCCATATGCTCACTTCCATTTTGCCACCACCAAACAATATTTTCATTATTTACATCTAAGTATTCAGTGAATTTTTTTTCTATATCACTGTCAAAACTTAAATAGCATGGCTCATAAAGAAATTTTTTATATTCATATTTTTCATATCTTGGATTAAAATATTTTTCTTCTGCAACTTCCCAATTATCATTCCAAGTTTCATTTTCAGCTACTTTTGATTTAATTTCTTCATCTTTTGTAGGCTTAAAAGCTTTTATTGAAGAATCAAGTAATTGAGAAAATACTTCATAGTTGTTAAGAATAATTAAATAAATTCTAATTACTCCATTTAGGTCAAATTTATTTATGCCTAAATATTTATCAAACCAACGATATAAAGCATTTCTAACAGCACTTATAGAACGTTTAAACGCATACCCATTAAGATTTATTTTTATGATATTTTCAACTGCATAAATAATATCATTTTCAGAATAGTTCCCAGCAATAGTTTTATCAGCATTAATTGTTTTTTCATCCATCTTGTCAAAAAGAGAGGTGTCAATATGTTTATCTAAAATAATTTCATCTTTAGCATTTTTAAATTCAATATTTATTTTTGATTTTACGGTTTTTTGATTTGAACCGACAACATCATAGTTGCCAACTTCTAAATCAAAATACTCACAAAAACTTTTTTCTAAAATTTGATTGAACTTGTATGTAACATCTCCAAAGTCAAGTCTGTTTCGGTAGTATGATTTTAGTTTTAAAGGTTCATATATATCTTTTCTTTTTGATTTTAATGATTTGATAATATTGGGATTAGATACTTCTGATGCAACATCAAATGTACTTGTATTAACATATATATAAGCTTTATTCAAATCATCATTATTATAATGTTTTGCTTCAGGCATTCTAAGAATCCTACCAACCACTTGTATGTTAAAAACTATACTTTTTACTTCTCTAAATCGAACTAAGATTTGTGAACGAGGGCAGTCCCATCCTGTACTAATTGCTTGTTTAAAAATTAAAAACTCTACTTCATTACTATTGTTGTTTAAAACTTCAAGATTTATTTTATCTTCACTCAACCAAATAGCTAGTTTTTTATTTTCTATTGTAATATTGTTTTTAGATAGAAAGTTTTCAATAAACTCTTGTTTATCCTCGCTTTCTTCTCCTGTAGGAATTTGAATTAAGACTAAAGGATTGACTTTAATCTTAGCTTCTTTATATGCCTCTGCTAAAACCATCCTTTTATTTAAAGCTGATTGTAAAATAAGTTCTTGCGTAGTTTTTTCATCATCTGTTGCAATATTAATATTATCATTTATAACTATCTCTTTTTTTATCATACCTTCATCAATAACATCTAGTGGTTCTACTTTTACTTTTTGTTGATAGTCTCCTTCAGATAATACAGGCGTTGCACTCATCTCTATAGTTAAATTAGCTTTGATTATATTATCTCTAATATCCTTTGCTCTTGTACTTGTTGAATTAGTATGACTTTCATCAATAATTAAAATGATTTTTGTTCCAAGTTGTTTAGTGTTTTTTACTAATTCTCTAAAGTTTGTACTCTCTTTATCTTTCATAAGAGTGCTTTTCCACTCTCCAGTTTTTTTGTCTTTTTGATTTAATTTGTCCCAATTAACAACTACTACTTCATTTTTATCTATAGTTTGACGAGAACCAAAGAACTCCTCTTCGAGTAGATGAACATCAGGAAATCCAGAATAATTGTTTTTTAGTGAGTTATAACTCTGTTTATGAAGTTCACCTGTACCGATACTTATCCATAAAAAACATAAATCTTCATTTGGCATTTCATTGATTAATTGCTCGATAAATGACCCCATCATAAAAGTCTTACCACTTCCTGTAGGCGATTGAAAGACTACAGTCTGTTTCTCTCTATCTTTTCTAATAAGTTTTTCTGAGTAATTAATTAACTCTTCTACTGCGTCTGCTTGGTATCTTTTTAAAGTTTTAATTCCCATCATTTATCCTATATTAAACCCGTCAATTAATGACTGAGCATATCTGTAAAAATTTTCTACTTGTTTCAAATCATATTCATCATAATCACCATGAGCTGCATGATTACCAATAGCCATATATGTTTTGTTCTCTTCCCAAATTACTTTTGAAAACACTCCATCTTTTTTAAGAGTATTATTTACATTTTCTACTTTTTCTTCTTTACCATTTGGTTTTAAAATCGATACTCCACTATTCTGAGCAATTTTTTGAATAGTTTTTTCTAAAACAATTCGTAGTTTAAAAGCTCCATCATCTTTATCTTTTTCTGTATATATTCTTTTTTTAGCTTTAGCTAAATCTGTAAAAATAGTACTAGGTTTTATCGGTATATTCATTTTAATAAGTTGTTTGTAAATATCGAGAATTTTTTGAGGGATTGCTTCAATTGAGCAGTTATCTATTTCTTTAAAAGATTCTTTGTCAATATTCAAATCATCAGAAAACATATATACTTTTTTATCTGCATCTATACTCTTTAACTCTTCTATAAACTCATCAAAACTATCATCTATGGTATTAAAGTAAATACATAAATATTTTGTTTTATCATGCGAAGAATAAAATTTAAAATCATCACTATTTTTTTCTATATTAAAAATGTTCTCTTTAACACAAAGCATCTCAGCACATTTGTTTGTAAGGTTTAATTTTGTTTGATGTCTATTATTTGATTTTTTCAATAAAGATGTTTTAAAATACTGTACATTTCCGCCTAAGCCTTCAACATTTTCTCCACTTCCACGTAATTTATATCCATTTGTTACTTTTTCTATTCGAGGATATGTGATATTTGTACATATGCCGTTTTCATTATTGGTACATAAAATAAACTTTCTATTACCGTCATCTAATTTATTGAGTTCTAAAATAGCTTGTGCAGTAGTTCCAGTTCCTGCCATGAAGTCTAATACTGTAGCTTCTTTATTTCTTGTTGAGGCTAAAAGTTTAGCAATTAATTTTGATGGTTTTGGATAATCAAAAACTTTACTTCCAAAAAAATCTCTCAATTCAATATCTCCATCTTCATTTGAACCCCATCCATCATTGAATAAGTTATACGAATCTAAAGATTCATAGTTTTGATTATGTAAATTTTCCACTTCACTACTTAACATTTCTATTATATAGTCATCTTTTTCATCATAATCTTTTTTCAATTCTTTAATTAATTCTTCTTGCTTGTCAATTATAGCCTGATACTCTACTCTAGGGAGTAAATCTTTGAGTTGTTTATCTCTTGGATCGACAACTATTCTTCTAAAATAAAGTTTATTTGTGATGTATAACTCACCTTTATTTGCATACGCAGACAATGCTTCTTGTGAATATCTCCATTCAGATTCTAAAACTAAATCTTCTTTTAAAATCGAGTTTTCAATAATTAAATCAGTATGTAATAATAGGGACATATTACCTGCAGATATTGTTTCACCTTTTTTTAATATAAAGTTTTTTTCTTTATATTTCGAAGGTATTCCTTTTTTGAACAATCTTTTCCCTACAGTATTGCCTGGATTTACACATGGATAAGTTTCTCTTTTTATAGAAGTCTCTCCTACTAAACCTGTAAAATTTTTTTCATCTTTACAGTAAACTAATACATACTCCTTAATATTTGTAATAGAGTTATTTAAATGGGATCCTTTTTTCTTTTTTTCCCAGATTAAGGTACCAACATAACGTTTTTGTGAGAAGACTTTATCACATAATAATTTTAATTGAGAGACTTCGTTATCATCTATTGATAAAAAAATGACACCTGTTTTATTTAAAAGTTCTTTAGCTAAGTTTAATCTTTTTTCCATAAAATTTAGCCACTTACTGTGACGATAACCATCTTCTTTATCAACATATCGATCATTATATATAAAGTCTTTACTCCCTGTATTGTATGGAGGATCAATATAAATCACATCAATTTTTTCTTTATGGGTATAGTTTAATACTGATAGTGCATGATAATTATCACCTTCAATTAAAATATTGTCTTCAGCATCGCAAGTGTTTATGGTTTTTGAAGTAATGTGTTTTAAAATAGGTAAAGAGTTTTCACAATCAAGTACAACTTGCTCTGGTTCGCGTTCTGCGTCCCAAACCAAACCATATTTTTTATACTTTAATTCAGCTTCTTGCTGTTGGATTATTTTAATTAATTCTTCTTTTTCGTACTCTTCGTATTTTCCCACTCGAAATCCATTATTTAAAAATTATTTTTTAACTTTTTATTTTATCTAAGCTTAATTGTAAGTTTGCTTTTTCAGTAAAATTTGTCTTGTCCTATAACGTTTATCGTGAGTAATAATTTTCCCGCTAGGGTAAATTATTAGTCTCCTCGTACTTGTTATCTATAACTTTTTATTAAGTTAATAGTTTAAAAAGTTTTCCATATCAGACTTTTCTAAAAAGCCATTTTTTAGTCCAATACTTTCTAAAAAAACAATAATAGAAGTTTTAAGAAGTTGCTTGTTGCCTTCTAATGTATCAAGTATTAATTCATCACTAAAGTTTGCTTCTACTGATGGATCTACATCACTGAAATTACTAGAAATTTGATTTGCTCCAGTGTGGGTATAGTCACACATAACCTTGTATGTTTTATCTTTGATGCCTTTGTAAAAATCAATTCCAATGAAGTTATCAATTTCAGTTGTCATATTACTCATAGTTGGAAAATGTCTGTCCCAACTGTTTGCATCATAAATAGTAGTTATTTTACTATCTTGCATAATATAATACATATACCTTAGCTTTACGACATTCTCAAAAAGAATCCGTTCAAGTACAAATGCTGAATTATATAATTCCTTTTCTACTTAAAAGGCTAATTGATATAATGGAACATTTCAAGACACATTGTAAGCATTAACTATTACTAAATGATATTAAAAATATAATCAATAAAGCTACATAAAAACCCCTGCAAGAAAGCAAGGGTAAAATAATAATCATATCACCTTTTAACCTATATGGACTTCTATCTCACCCTCCACTACATCAAAAGCTACAGTAGAACCTTCTGCTACTTTGTCTTCAAGTATTAGCTCTGCGAGTCTGTCTTCTACTACTTCATATAATGCTCGTTTAAGTGGTCTTGCCCCATACACAGGATCAAAACCTGCTTCTGCAATGTATGCTTTAGCACTAGGTGTTAAGCTTATAGCAATATCACGCTCTGACAATTTAGCCTGAATACTTTGAAACAATATATCTACAATACTCGTAATCGCTTCTAAATCTAACGGATTAAAGATAACTTGGTCATCAAGTCTATTTAAAAACTCTGGTTTAAAATTACGCTTTAGCTCTTCATTTACTGCTTCACGTCTCTCCTCCTTGTCCGTAATAGTCATAATCTTATCTGATGCAATATTAGAGGTCATGATAATAATTGTATTTTTAAAATCTACAGTTACCCCTTTGTTATCTGTTAAGCGTCCATCATCAAGTACTTGTAGAAGTGTATTGAAAACATCTGGATGAGCTTTTTCTATCTCATCAAAGAGTACTACTGAGTAGGGTTTTCTTCTCACAGCTTCTGTAAGTTGACCTCCCTCTTCATACCCAACATACCCAGGAGGTGCTCCAACAAGGCGTGAGGCTGCATGTTTTTCCATGTATTCAGACATATCTATACGGATAAGTGCTTTTTCACTATCAAAAAGAAACTTAGCCAATGTTTTTGCTACTTGAGTTTTACCTACCCCTGTTGGTCCTAAGAACATAAAGCTACCTATTGGTCTGTTTAAGTCACTAAGCCCTGCTTTGTTACGTTTGATGGCACGTGAAACTGCTTTAAGTGCTTCATCTTGTCCAACAACTTCTTCTTTTAAGATGCTCTCTATGGCTAAAATCTTCTCTTTCTCACCTTGCATCATTTTACTAACACTTATACCCGTCCAGCGACCCACAATACTCGCTATCATCTCTTCATCTACAGAGTTTTTAAGGAGTGTTCCCTCAGACATCATCTTTAACCATTTATCTTCTGCAGTTTGAAGCTTTGCCTCTTGAGCAGGAATCTGTCCATACTCTATCTCAGCTGCTTTATTGAAGTCACCTTCACGTTTTACATGTTCTGCTTGTGTTCTTAGTGAGTCTATAGTAGATTTTACTGTAGCAATTTCATTGAAGACACCCTTTTCATTGTCAAACTGACTCTGTAGTGCCATACGATTTTCATCGAGGTCTGCTAACTCTTTTTCTATCTCTTCAAGACGAGCTGTATTTTTCTCACTCTCTTCCATTTTAAGTGCTTCTTTTTCTACTTGAAGCGTCGATATTTCACGTTTTGACTTTGCTAAATTTGTCGGTTCTGACTCTATTTGCATTTTAAGTTCTGCGGCTGCTTCATCGATAAGGTCTATGGCCTTATCTGGTAAAAACCTATCAGCAATATATCTATCACTTAACTTTGCTGAAGCGACAAGAGCTGCATCTGTAATGTTAACATTGTGATGTGCTTCTAGTTTGTCTTTAATCCCTCTAAGTATTTGTAAAGCTTCATTGATGCTTGGCTCTTCTACTTTCACTGGTTGAAAACGACGTTGCAATGCCGTATCTTTCTCAAAGTACTTTCTATACTCTTTAAGTGTTGTTGCTCCTATAGTATGGAGTTCACCACGAGCAAGTGCCGGTTTCAATATATTTGCAGCATCCATACCACCTTCACCTGCTCCAGCACCTACTATCGTATGTATTTCATCGATAAACAGTATAATATTTGCCGACTCCTTGACTTCATCAATCACCGCCTTGAGTCTGTCCTCAAACTCTCCTCTGTACTTTGCTCCAGCGATAAGTCTACTCATATCTAATGAAATAACACGCATATTTTGAAGACTAAGCGGTACCTCCTTGTTAACAATACGCTGTGCAAGACCTTCAACAATAGCTGTTTTACCCGTCCCAGGTTCACCAATAAGTATAGGGTTATTTTTAGTTTTACGTATAAGTATTTGCATCATACGCTGCACCTCTTCATCTCTACCTATGACAGGGTCAAGCTCACCATCTAACGCTTTTTGATTTAAATCCACTCCATAATTATCTAAAGCTTCAAGGGTTTCATCTCCACTTTGTGAGTCTATCTGCTTTCCACCTCTAATACTCTCCAGTCTCTTTTTATATTCATTCATATCAATATATTTACCAAGTGTTTCTGAGATAAAATCCTCATCTACATTTGCAATCAGCCATGCATCTACCGCAAGATACTGGTCACCATTGGCAGTCATTACACCCTCTGCATTTTGCAAAGTACGCACTAACTTTTGAGAAAGTTTTATATTCTCTTTAGTTACAGAAGAGACTGAAGGGAGTTTATTTGCCATACTCTTAGACTCCAACTCAATAGCAGCTTTATCTGCATTCATTTTATTTAGTGCTTGATGTAAAATAGATCCACTATTTGTAAGCAAAGCCCAAATAAGATGTATAGGATTAACTTCTTGGTTTTTATTATGCAACGCAAGTGACACACCTGACTCAATAGTCCCTTGCATTTGATTGGTTAATTTTTCTAATATATTCATAAATAACTCCTAAAATAATTTTATTATGGATTATTATACAACTTTAGTCACATTGTGTCAAGTTTCCTTATTAATATGGTTTAAATGTCTACATATAACTATCATCGGCTAAAGATAAAAGCAACCTTTTAGTCATTTTTAAATAAAATAATGAACTTAATTCTATATCAATAGTTTATGAAAGAGTATTATGATTAAAAAAAGTAAAAAAATTATTGCTGCGGGATTGTTCTCTACATTAATTGCAGCGTATTTTCTTGGTTCATTTGCTCAGGCAAAAAGTCCTGCAAAAGAGTCATCAGCTAAAGAAAAGCTAGAAGCATACATAAAGTTTACACAGATAATTAATCTTATTGAAGAGGAGTATGTTGATGAGGTCAATACTACTGACCTTATAGACAAAGCACTCAAAGGACTTATGGCAAACCTTGACTCACACTCTAGTTTTATGGATACTAAAGCTTACAAAGATTTAACAGTTCAAACTAAAGGTGAGTTTGGAGGTTTAGGTATCTCTATAGGTATGAAAGATGGTGCATTAACTGTCATTGCTCCTATTGTTGGTACTCCTGCTGAAAAAGCTGGCATTAAGTCTGGTGATATAATTTTGAAAATCAATGACCAAGCTACTTTAGGAATGAACATTGACGAGTCAGTGAAGCTTATGCGTGGTAAACCTAAAACTGAAATTATATTAACGATTATTAGGAAAAAAGAACCTAAGCCACTTAAAATCAAGATTATAAGAGATATTATTAAAATCCAATCTGTTTATATAAAAACTATAGAAGATAGACTGCTTTATATTCATGTCGCTTCATTTGACCAAAAAGTAGTAGAAGATGTTAAGAAAGCACTTAAAGAGCACGATAAAAAGCAAGGTATAATTTTAGACTTTAGAAATAACCCTGGCGGACTACTTGACCAAGCTGTAGGTTTAGTTGACCTCTTTGTTGAGGATGGTGTAATTGTCAGTCAAAAAGGTAAAGCAAAAACTGAAAATCTTAGCTATCAAGCACATAAAGTAGATAGTGACACCAAAACACCTATCGTTATTTTGGTAAATGGTGGTTCTGCTAGTGCTAGTGAAATTGTGGCAGGGGCACTGCAAGACTTTAACCGTTCTATAGTAATAGGTGAAAAAACATTTGGTAAGGGTTCTGTGCAAATTGTTATGCCAATAGCAACAAAAGAGGCACTTAAACTTACAGTAGCAAGATACTACTTACCAAGTGGTCGTACTATTCAGGCTGTAGGTGTTACTCCTGATATTATTATCCATTCTGGTGAAATAGCACAAAAAGACAACTCTTTGTTCTTAAAAGAAAAAGACCTTAAAAAGCATCTTGAGAGTGAACTAGATAAGATTGACTTAAATGCAAAAGTTAAAACTATTAGAGTTGATGACAATCGTAGTAAAACAGAAGTAACAGATGAAAACAGTACGATTATTACAGAAGAGCAACTCTATAAAGATGCTCAACTAAAAAGTGCTGTAGATATACTAAAAGTACTTATAATTACAAATAAAGGAAAAAAATAATGGCAGAAAAAAAGACATTAATGTACGAAGGTAAAGCAAAGAAGATTTGGTCAACAGATAAAGATGAACTTTACATTTCAGAATTTAAAGATGATTTAACCGCTTTTAATGGTGAAAAAAAATCTAATGAAGAGGGTAAAGGTGCATTAAACAATAAAATCTCTACTGAACTTTTCAAGTACCTTAATGAAAAAGGTATACCTACGCACTTTGTAGAGATGATAGATGAAAACCATATGCTTCATAAAAAAGCGGAGGTTATCTATATAGAGGTTATTGTAAGAAATATTGCTACAGGTTCATTAAGCAGAAACCTTGGTATCACAGACAAAACTGTTTTACCTTTTACATTGGTAGAGTTTGACTACAAAAATGACGAGTTAGGTGATCCTAAACTTAATGACCAGCACTGTCTTATTTTGAACTTAATTAATGACACTTCAGAACTTGACTACATTAGATTTATGGCACGTAGAATCAATACCATACTAACAGACTTCTATGCAGAGCTTGATATTACTGTAGTTGACTTTAAACTAGAATTTGGTAGAGATATTAATGGAAACATTATACTTATTGACGAATTAAGCCCAGACAACTTTAGACTTTGGGATTCAAAGACTAATGAAAAACTAGACAAAGATCGTTTTAGAGAAGGCCTAGGTGGACTTACAGAAGCTTATCGTGTAGTACTTGATAGAATTGTAAATAGGTAAAACGATTATCTTATATAAAGTCGCGACAATGCGACATAATATTAATTTTTAGGAGAAAAAATGACAGCAACAATTAATGTATTTTTAAAAGAAGGTGTTTTAGACCCACAAGGTAAAGCTGCTCATCATGCACTTGATTCCTTAGGTTTCGATGGTGTAAATGATGTACGTATTGGTAAGCAAATTATTATTAAACTAGATACAGACGATAGAACAACAGCTGAAGATGAAGCAACTCAAATGTGTGAAACACTTTTAGCGAATACTGTTATTGAAGATTATACTATAGAGATAAACTAATGAAAGTAGTAGTACTTAGATTTCCAGGAACAAACTGTGAATTTGATACCCAATATGCTTTTGAGAAGTTAGGTCATAGTACTGAACTTGTATGGCATGAAGCTGATGCATTACCTGAAAACATTGATTTAGTAGTTGTTCCTGGTGGTTTCTCTTATGGTGACTATCTTCGTTCAGGTTCTATTGCTAGATTTTCTCCTATAATGAAAGCTGTAACCTCTTTTGCTAATGATGGTGGTAGAGTTCTTGGTATTTGTAATGGTTTTCAAATTCTTACAGAAGCGGGTCTTCTTCCTGGAGCATTGAAGCGTAACAATAACTTACATTTCATCTCTAAACATCAAAATCTTTGTGTAATTAACAATGATAATGCATTTTTAAACCTCTGTAATAAAGGTGAAGTACTTAATATCCCTATTGCCCATGCAGATGGTAACTACTATATTGATGATGAAGGTTTTGCAGCACTAGAGAAAAATGGACAAATACTTCTTCGTTATTCAGATGAGAAAGGTGCGCCTGTTGTGGTAAATGGTTCAGTAACTTCTATTGCGGGTATATGTAATAAAGCTAAAAATATATTTGGACTTATGCCTCATCCTGAGCGTGCTTTAGAAGCGATATTAGGTTCAGAAGATGGTATTCGTATGCTTAAAGGTTTTGAAGTATAATGTCACTTTTTCGCTCTGTCTTACTTTTATGGGGATTTCTCTTTTCTTTTAGTGCCTTACTTGTAGCACAGAGTGAATACAAATATAGCTATATACCTAAAAAAGTTTATGAAAATCAACTTTTTCCTATTACCGTGATAGAAACTTCTTCACAAAAGAGTCATCCCAAGTTTACCTTTGACACACAAAGTTCTATACAACCTCTATTTAAAAAGCCCTTAGTGATTAACAATGGAAATGACCGTTTTTATACTTTTTACTTTAAAGCTTACAAAAATGATATTAAAATTCCCAAACTTTTTATACATTCTAAAAGTATAGATACTGCTTTTAGTCCACAAAGAATCTCCTTAGTTTCACTCAAAAAAAGAGAAGATTTTTGTGCAGTACTTGCAGCAGATATGAAAATAAAAAACCACCAAGTCTCTAACTATGATGAGAGTAATCATTTAGTAACTCTCTCTATAGAAGCATATGAAGCAAACCTTGAAGATATGAGACTAAATAAAGTAAGTGAATTTGGTATAGAAGAGTTAAAAAGAAAAAATGCAAAGGTAAAAGCAGATTTTTATGTGGTTTTACCTAGAAAACAAGATAAATTAAAATTCACCTATTTTAATACCATAAAAAAACAGTATGTTTTTCTTGAAATACCTGTAAAAGTTGTAGATACAAGTGTCACAACACAGTCAGACTTAAATCCTAAGAAAGATAGTTTTGAAAAACTAAAAAAATACACTTTTATTTTTTTAGTCATATTCTTCTTTTTAATGTTTTTATTGAAAAAAGATTTCTTTTACCTGATTTTAGGCGTTGTGTCACTGATTACACTTTTAACTTTTTATAAACCACTTGAAAAAGTATGTATAAAACAAGGAGCTCCACTCCATATATTACCTACAAATACAAGTACAATTAGTACAAAAGTAGAAGAGAAATTGGAGACAGTACACTTAGGTCAACATGAAGAGTTTTGGAAGATTGAGTACAAAGAAGGAATTATAGGATGGATAAAAGATGAAGATCTTTGCAAAAATTAGATTTTACTGGGGTGCGATAGTTATCTCCCTAAATACTGCTATTTTGATGATACCTACATTAATAATATTTAATAAACATAAAAGTACAATTGTTCATTATATTAATAAACTTACACTTTTTATGATTGGTGGAAAACTTTCTCAAGAAGGTGAAATGGACAAAAGTGCAGATATGTACGTGATGAACCATCAAGGTATCATTGATATTGTAGCAATGGAAGCACTTCAAAATAATCATCTTCGGTGGGTAGCAAAAAAAGAGCTGTTTGATGCATTATGGTTTGGTAACCTTCTACGCCATGGGGAGATGATCTCTTTAGATAGAGGTAATAAGGCTGGACTTATTAAGCTAATAAAAGATGTGAAAATATCTAAAGAAGAGCTAAAGAGACCAGTAGCAATATTTCCTGAAGGAACAAGAGCAAAAGAACAGTCTCTACTCTCCTTTAAACAAGGGACAAAGATTATAGCAAATAAGTTAGAGTTAAAAGTACAACCCATAGTCATTACAGGTAGTAAATGGGTACTTAATGAGCATAACAAAACAGGACACAGCGGTACGGTACACTATAAGTTTTTACCTACGATAGATGTAAAAAATGCAAACGAAACTTGGTTTGAAGATTTACATACACAGATGCAAGAGGTAATAGACAGTGAACATACTAACCATAGTCGCAGTCGCTAGCGGAGGTGCTATAGGTGCTACATTAAGAGTACTTATACAGGAGTTTATGCATAGTAAAAACTCTATTGATGCTTTTCCTTTAGGGACATTAACTGTTAACCTCCTAGGCTCTTTGCTGATAGGTTTATTATTTGCGTATTTTCATCTTCATACTTCGTTCTCTCCATATTTGAGAACTTTTATAATAACAGGTATATTAGGTGCGTTAACTACCTACTCTACATTTGCTATAGAGAGTTTCTTTTTACTAGAATCAGGTCACTATGTACAAGCTTTTGCTAACATGGCACTTAATCTTTTTGGCAGCATCTTTATGGCAGGACTGGGCTACATATTACTACTACAAATTACAAAATAACAGACAAGAAGGATACAACATGTCAACATTAAATACAGAGATAGAGAAACACATTAAAAAACTTATTCATCCACTAAAAGAAGAAGAGGAGTTGCTTACTGTTCTCAAAGTAAAGCTAACTAAAAAAGAGTTAAAACTTCTTAAAGGATGGGCAGAGTCATTCGTAGCTGCTGAGATACAATCATCGTTAAGCTTAGATGAAGAGCAGTATGAAAAACTTTCTGTTAAGCTTATCAAGAAGCTCAATCAAGAAAAGATAAAACAGGTAATATGTATCTAATAATGCCTCTCTAAGAAGTGCTATCTGTTATTTTTTTAAAACAGCATCGTTTGTATTTTAATCCACTTCCACAGATACACTTTTCATTACGTAAAAATGATACTTTATCTTCAAGTATCTCTCCATCTATATACTTCCACATATCATTAACTTTTAGAAAAACTGACTTTTCGTGGTGAACATGCTGTTTACCATCATAAAGATAATAGGCTTTAAACTCTACGCTATCTTCAGTGTAATCTACTATCTCTAAATGTTGCCAAAAACTGTTATCTGCCCAGTCTTGTATCATCTTAAGCTCTTCATCACTCCATGTGTGGTTATGTGTAGTAGCTTTTAAATAATTTACATCCCCTAAACAATAGGCACTATAACGTGATTTCATAAGGCCAAGTGCTGTTTTAGCTACAGATTCTACTTTTAAAATAGGTTCACAACAAGAAGAAAAACTCAATCCACTTTTACAATAACATCTACTCATTCTGAGATTTCTTTAAGTATCATTTCAACTTTAGCTTTAGGATTTTCATCTTTGTAAATAGGTCTTCCTATCACAGGATAATCAACTCCCTCTTTAGCTGCTAATTCCAAGGTAGCAACCCTTTGCTGATCTCCAGCATCTTCACCAAAAGGTCTTATACCAGGACAAAGTGTTAAAAACTGTTCACTTGTTGCATTTTTTATTGCTCTACTTTCAAAAGTTGAGCAGACTACACCATCTAAACCATTTTCATAACTCATCTTTGCAAACTGCTCTGCTTTTTCATTGATGTTTTTTTCATAAATTACTTGAAAATTTGTTTCATCAAAAGAGGTAAGAGCAGTAACAGCGAGTACTAAAGGTCGATTTTCATAACTAGAGAGCCTCTGCATTACTGTTTTCATCGCTACTGCACCTGCACTTGCATGAATATTGAACATATCTACACCCAATTTTGCTATCTCCTCTGCAGCATCTGCCATCGTGTTAGGAATATCATAAAGCTTCAAATCAAGAAATATCTTAAAATTAGGATTGATCACTTTAAGTGCTTCAACAAAAGGTTTTCCATCACGAATATAAGCCCTAAATCCTACTTTCATCCAAATATTATAGCTTTTTAGTGACTCTGCTAGTGCCAAATTTTCTTCAGCAGACGGTAGATCTAGTGCAACACATAATTCCATAGTTAAAACCTCTTATCTTTTAGTGGTATAATTATACTTTAATTTTAATATATAAGGACTAAACACACATGTTTGGAAAAGAATCAAAAAGATACGATATCGCTCAAGATGTTATGGATACCTACAACTACGCTAAATTTAACACTTCAAAAGGAACTATATGGGTAAAACTATTTCCTCAAGATGCACCTAATACTGTTGCAAACTTTGCACACCTATCAGAAGAAGGTTTCTACAATAACCTTAAGTTTCATAGAGTAATCCCCGGGTTTATGGCTCAAGGTGGTTGCCCACACTCAGCAGATAATTCAGGTATGGCTGGTACAGGTGGACCAGATTGGCAGATAGATTGTGAAACTGACACAAGTACACAGCCACACAGAAGAGGAACACTCTCTATGGCTCACGCTGGACCAAACACAGGTGGAAGCCAGTTTTTCATCACATTTGTAGCTACTCCACATCTTGATGGTGTTCATACAGTATTTGGTGCTATCGATGAAGATGATAGTGAGAGCTTTATGGTTCTTGATAACATTGAAGGTAATGATGATATTAATTCTATTGAAGTTGTTGCATCCAAGGCGTAATTAATCTTCTGTAGGGTGCGTAATCACGCACCTTTAAATATATGGTGCGTGATTACGCACCCTGCACAAGGAACAATATGTACGGATATTATCGAGTTGCCTCAGCTGTTAACAAAACTACCGTTACAAACCCACGTAAAAATGCAAAAGAGATTATAGAACTCATAAAAGAAGCCCACTCTAAAGAGGTTAGTGTCGTTGTATTTCCAGAGCTTACACTTACAGGATACACTGCTAGTGACCTTTTACTTAATCACACACTTATTGAAAAACAGAATGATTCACTGAAGTCTATATTAAAAAATATAGACAATGTAAACACTGTTGCTATTCTTGGATTGGCTGTTATTGATGGAGATAGACTCTATAATTGTGCCGTTGTCATCCAGAATGGGAAGATATTAGGTCTTATACCTAAGAGCTACTTGCCTAACAAAAAAGAGTTCTATGAAAAACGCCAATTTATTAGTGGTAGAGATATTGTACGTACTACTACAGAACTTTTAGATGAAGAGGTACCATTTGGTGTTGATCTGCTCTTTACCGATAAGAAAGATATGACATTTGGCATAGAGATATGTGAAGACCTTTGGGCAGTAACTCCTCCTAGTAACCATATGGCAAGCAATGGAGCAAACCTACTATTTAACCTCTCAGCAAGTAATGAACTCATAGGAAAGTCTGAGTATCGTGAAGAGTTAGTACGTACACAAAGTGGACGATGTATGGCTGCATATGTTTACTCTAGTGCAGGTGTTGGTGAATCAACAACCGACACAGTCTTTGGAGGAGATGCAATTATCAGTGAATATGGCTCCACAATAGCTCAAAATGAGCGTTTTAGCTTAAAGAGTACACTTACCATGGCTGACATAGATTTAGAGCGTCTAAGATGGTTAAGACTTAATGAGTCAAGTTTCTGTGATGCGAGACGTAAAAAGACACGTACCATCAAAGTAGGAGAGCTACCAAGCATCACTAAACTTCAACGTGATATTAATCCTATGCCTTTTGTTCCCTCTCGTTATGCTCAAAAAAGACACCGATGTGATGAGATAGTCCAAATTCAAGCCCATGGACTCATTAAACGTATGAGCCATGCACACATTAAAAAAGCTGTTATAGGCATAAGCGGTGGACTAGACTCTACCCTTGCCCTACTCTCAACACACCGAGCTTTTGAAATGATGGGTTGGGATGTAACAAATATCATTGCAGTAACTATGCCTGGTTTTGGTACGACAAGCCGTACTAAATCTAATGCAGTAAAACTGTGTGAAACACTAGGTGTCACACTTAAAACTGTAAATATTACAGAGCTTTCTCTTAAAGAGTTTGAAGCCATAGAACATAACAAAGAGGAGCATAGTGTTACTTACGAGAATGTACAAGCACGAGCAAGAACCTCTATATTAATGAATATGGCAAATAAGTTAGGTGGTTTAGTTATCGGTACAGGTGATCTTAGTGAAATAGCCCTTGGTTGGAGTACCTACAACGGTGATCATATGAGTATGTACGCCCTCAACTCAGGTATACCAAAAACACTGATACAATACGTTATTGAATATTATAAATCAAATAAATCAATAGCGGATATCATTGACGACATACTAGACACCCCTATAAGCCCTGAACTACTCCCACATGATGATGATGAGATAGTCCAAGAAACAGAAAGTATCGTAGGCCCTTACGAACTACATGACTTCTTCCTCTATCACTTCATAAAATACGGTGCAAGACCAAAAAAAATACACTTCTTAGCAACACTAGCATTTGAGAGCAAATATAATGAAGAGACTATAACAAAATGGCTAAAACTATTTTTACGACGTTTTTTTACCCAACAATTTAAACGTTCTTGTATGCCAGATGGTCCTAAAATAGGTACTATCTCTTTAAGCCCAAGAGCCGACTGGAAAATGCCTAGCGATGCAGATTTTGAGATTTGGTTGGAGGAGTTGGAATAATTTTATATTTCAACCCTCTTTTTTAGGTATAAACTTTCCACACCCTTTATCAGGTGTTCCACCAAAGCTTTTTACTTCTCTTGCTGTTCCATTTTCATAGATTACTGTTCTTTGGCATTTTGGTGCATCTACACACGTTTCATTACTACATCCTATATCTTCTGCTACGGACATTTTATCTCCTTTTTTATTGAGTTTACTAATATTTAAATGGTGTTTCAACCATTGCCTGATACCAACCAATAAGACCCATTCCATCACGAATTTTTAAGGTTGATGAGCCTGCTTTCGCCAATCCTTTTTCGGTTACAATAGTCTTTTTAGCAATCTCTATTGCAATTAACGGCCCTGCTGAGACCATTGAGAAGCAAGTGATTCCTGCTTTGGTAAAATCTATCTCATCTGTTCCTTTTAAAATTCTATTTGCAATACTCTCACCAGTCAATATACCAACCGTTGCTGCAGTTTGTGCTGCAGGATCCAATTTATGGTAACCTATAATATCACCGGCTACATAAACTGTAGAGTCTGTTACTGAGTAAATTTTATTGGGAGCACACACTATACCACCCCATCCATCTTTTTTTACATCAAAAAGTTCTGCTGTTTTATTTCCCCTATGGTAAGGCATGATATTTGCAATCGCATAACTCAACGTTGCTCTCTTTCCATCATCATCAAAATTATCCGCATACTGAAAGGTGATCTCTTTTTTGTCAAAATCAACATCTCTTATATCACAAGTAGCAAAAGCATCTTCAACTTTTATAAAATTTTCTCTCTTCTTAAAGTTTGTCATATCCAAACCTGTTTTTTTGATTCTGCTTTCCATCTCATCACCACTCATTCCGTTAAAAATAATAGTGTTTCTATGATCTTTTATAAAAATATCAATAAATACAGGACCTTTAGCTTGCGGCACTGAAGCATTATCTAAAAGATAAACCTTACCAGGAAGCTTGTATTTTTTGATAAATTCCGAAACCATACAAGCCCTCTCATAAGCGGCTGGTTTGCATCTTACTTTTCCACTTTTTGGAGGGACTATCACAAAGTAACCTTTTCCACCCTCTTCTTTCCATGCTTTAAGTTGATCTAGTAGAATATGTTTCTCTTTTCCAGAGTCAGCAAACATAGCTGCGGGTGTCTCTTTTGTTGCTCTTCTTATCTTCTCTTCACTCCATGTAGGAAAAAGTTTTGTATAATTATAATCAATTCCAGGGGCAACAACGACATAATCATAATCTATAGTTCCTAAAGTAGTTGTAATACGCTTTTTACTGATATCTGCATCAATCACCTCGGTAATAATCACATCTATATTGTGATTTCTTTCAGCTGTTACATAATCATAAAGAAAAGGTATCTTCTCATCTTGGACTTCTTGTATCTCTCCAAAAAGTGTATTTGACATAGGACAGGCAAAATAATGGGAATTTTTTTCAAGTACTACAACTTCTATCTCATTTTTTGGGTCATTCATTTTAATATGCTCAGCTACCGTTAAACCACCGATACCACCACCCACAACCACTACTCTTTTCTGTTTACTGTTTTTTGGCAATAGCGTAGTTTTACTTGCTTCAATGACACTATCTCTGTTTTCTGATGCTTGTGCAAGCAGTGTTGTTCCCGCGGTTAGTGTTAAGAATTTAAAGAAACCTCTTCTTGTTATATTTGACATCATATCTCCAACTTATAATAATTATAAGATTATATAGAAAAACTATTAATTCTTTGTTAACGAGATTGTTATTTTCTGCCTCTTCTTTTCTTTTCTACCTTGGGTTTTGCAGCATCATAGGCTTTAAACGCATCACGTTTTGTAGTTTTTCGCTTTTTATTTTTAGGTGTCGTAGTAGATTTTTGCTTTTTCTTACCAAATGCACCATCTGTATTTTTATGTTCATTTTTATTTTTACGTCCACCTTTTTGAACTACTATTACTTGAGGCGCATACCCTTCAAGTTTCTCTTGTGGTAATGTTTTACCCATAAGTCGCTCTACATCTTTAAGTGCTACCATCTCAGTAGGGGAAATTAGCGTAATAGCCAACCCTTTAGCCCCTGCTCTACCTGTACGCCCTACACGGTGGATATAATCCCCTGTAACATGAGGAATATCATAATTTATAACTACACCCAATGTAGGTATATCTAGTCCACGTGCTGCAATATCTGTAGCAACAAGTACGCGTATTTTACCCTCTTTAAACCCATCTAATGCACGACTTCTCTCTCCTGAACTTTTTCCACCATGTATCACAGATGTTTTAAGTCCAGAAAGATTTAACTCTTTAGCTACGTCATCTGCTACCTCTTTTTTACGTGCAAACACAAGTACATGTTTATAATTACGAGAGCCAATAAGGTAAGATAAAAGTTCGGTTTTTTTCTCTTTAATTACAGGATAAACTATCTGCTCTACTGAGTGAGCTGATGTACCCATACTATCTACTTCTATAAGTTTTGGTTTTTGAAGTATCTGTTCAGCTAAACGTTTTACAGATCCTGTAAGTGTCGCTGAAATCAATATATTTTGTCGGCGTAAAGGCAAATATTGCAGTATTTTACTTATTTCATGCACAAAACCCATATCCAAAATAGTATCTGCTTCATCTAATACCAGATAATCAACACTCTCAAGATTTAAATTTTTTTGACCAATATGCTCTAAGAGTCTTCCACTCGTTGCGACTATAATATCTACACCTATCTTTAGCCTATTGGCTTGAGAAGTAAGGTTGGCACCACCAAAAAGCACTATACTTTTTAGAGGAAGATACTTCCCATACGCTTCTATACTAGCATGTACCTGCTTGGCTAACTCACGTGTAGGAACCAATATGACTGCTTTAGGATAATGTTGTCCCTCTACAAAGCTTTTACTCAACTCTTGAAGAATAGGAAGAGAAAAACCTGCGGTTTTTCCTGTACCCGTTTGAGCTCCTGCCATAATATCACGGTGTGTAAACACTGTAGGTATAAGTGTTTTTTGTATAGGTGTAGCGGACTCATAGCCCTTCTCTTTAAGTGCTTTTAAAATATTATCATGAAGTCCAAGTGTTCCTAATGACATTATAGAACCTGTTTTGCATCACTAGTGATATTGCCTAATCTTCGCTTTAAACGCATTTTTTGTTTAGCTACTTCTCTCATGTCCGCATGACTATCACTCTCATCTACAATTTCTACCCCTAAAATAGTTTCAACACAATCTTCAAGCGTTACGATACCCTCAGTTTGGTCATAACCATCAACAACTAAAAACATATGCTCTTTTTTCTTAATAAAAAGATCTAATGCTTTAGAGACAGGTAAATTTTCAGAAATTCTAAAAATATCTTTTTGAATACTATTTAATGTCACTGTATTATCTGCTAAAGCTTGTTTAAAAATTTTTTTAGTCATTACTATACCTGTAATACTCTCAATACTTTTATCATAAATAGGAACTCTTGAAAATTTGAATATTGCTTCTTCACTCTCTACGATATCTTTAATAGTACGATTTCCATCTAAAGCAAAGACAACTGTTCTTGGTGTAAGTATCTCTTTAATTCGTATCTTATCAAGAAGAAGAATATTCTCTATAACATCTGACTCTTTCTCTCCAAGCAACCCCTCATCTTCACTCAAGAGTGTACTCTCTATAAGCTCTTCCTTCGTTAGGTTCATGCTATCATCACTTTTACTAATACGATTTGTGACAAAAAGTGTCATTAAGATAATAGGATAAGTTAACCATATAAAAAAACGTATGACATACGCTGCAGTAGGAGCTAATGATTTCCAATACACGGCTCCTATAGTTTTAGGGATAATTTCTGAGAAAAACAGAATGGCAAATGTTAAAATTATAGAGACATAAAATACCGCTCCTGCTCCATAAATACTCTCTGCTTGAGCCCCAACTGCAGCAGCACCTAGTGTATTTGCAATAGTATTAAGTATTAAAATAGAAGCTATAGACTTGTTAATACCCATTTTATGAGACTTTAAAAGTTTACCTACTCGAGGGCGTTCTTTTTCAAGAACTGAAATGTATGCCATATTGACAGAGAGTAATACTGATTCTAAAATAGAACATATAAATGAGATACTCACTGCTGCGAAAAAAAATAAAAGTAACAAGTCCATCTGACTAAAAAATCCTTTTTGAACCTACAGGTTCTATAATAAAATAACGGTCGCTAGACCTAAAAAACTAAAAAAACCTACAATATCTGTTACGGTAGTAAGTATAACCGTACTACCAATGGCTGGATCAATTTCCATTTTTTTAAGTACCAATGGTACCATTGAGCCAAAAAAACCTGCACTTAAAAGATTGATTATCATAGAAATTCCTATCACTACTCCAAGCATTCCTTTGTCAAACCACAATGAAGCAATGAACCCCATGATTATAGCAAAAATAAAACCATTTGCAAGTGAAAGGATTACTTCTTTTTTAATTGTCCTGTATGCATCATGTTTTGCGATATCTCCAAGTGCCAGTTGACGCACAACAACCGTAAGACTCTGTGTTCCTGCATTACCACCCATAGAGGCAACAATAGGCATCAAGATGGCTAGAGCTACAATACTTTGAAGTGTCTCTTCAAAAAATCCTATCACTAAAGAAGCAACTATGGCAGTAAGTAAGTTTACACTTAGCCATACAGCACGGGCTTTTCCTGCTTTAAAAATACTCTCATCCTCTTCTGCATCATCATCTACCCCTGCTAAGTGGTACATTTGATCGGTTGCTTGTTCATTAATAATGTCATAAATATCATCAGAAGTAATACGCCCAAGAAGTACACCCTGTTCATCAATTATGGGCATTGAATTTAAGTCATACTCTTGAAACTTTTGAACGACACTATTTATATTTTCATTCGCATTTGCAAAGATAGCTTTAAATTTTTCAGGAGATCTCTCTATGTTTTCTCTTAATGTCTTGTCAAAATCAAATACTAAAAGATTATCTAAGCCAATACCATAACGTAATTTATAATTACTGTCTGTTACAAAAAGAAAATGTATATTTTCAAGTTCATTACGCTTACGTAACTCAGCAAAATCTCTAATTACATCATGTACATTCTGTTCAAGTCCAGCAGTATAAACCTCTATCTGCATATAGGCTCCAGCTTCTTCCTCTTCATACTTCTTAAGCTGTAAAATATCTGCCTGGTCTTCTTTATCTAGTTCATTAAAGACATCTTTAGCCATTTGACTATCTATCTCTTCAAGCTCTTGTATAAAGTCTGTTTGATCATCTGATTCAAGTTCAGCTACTGATTTGGCTAATTCCTTGGTAGTAAAAGACTCAACAACATCTTCAAAATATCTATCAGGAAGTTCTAAAGCAACATCTGCAATAAGCTCTTTAGGGATAGCTTGTACAGCTTCATTAAAACTTTTTTCATTAAGGTCTTTAAGAAGATTGGCTATTTCAGAGGGGTGTAGTTCATCATTTTTATGAGCATTTAAATATTGTGTGAGTTTATCCATAATGATTCCCTTATTTTAAAATGATATATGCTGGGGTTATATTTCAATTAGTGATTTATCTGTTTATAATAGTAAGATTAATAAAAAAGTCGTTGGAGGAAAAACCTCCTTATACTTTTATTTTTCTTCTAAGTCACACTTTTTTGTAATAATACAAAGTGGACAGAAGTTTGAGATACCTGCAATAAGTGGAATTACACCCAAGTAGAACCATGCATTTCCAGATATAATCCCATATCCAATAAGTGCTGCACCTAGTGCAATTCTAAAAGTACGACAAAACTTTCTAATTTTATTTACATCCATAGTTTCTTCCTTTAATTTCTAATTGTGTAACTATACTATAGATTTCTTAGAATCAAATAAGAGCAATATTATCTTATTTGATTTTTAATGTTTTCAACTTTAAATTTAAAGTACACTCTACAAATTTTAAAACTCTTAAGATATAATCTTTTTAATAGAAGATAAGGGCATACATGAAGTTAATCGTAGCAATCACCGGTGCAAGTGGTGTTCTTTTAGGTAAAAAATTTGTAGATTATTTACCTAAACATATAGAAGTTCATGTTGTAGTCTCAGACAATGCACTTACTGTTGAGTCATTTGAAAATAAAACCGTTACGCTGCATGATGCTAAAAACATTGCAGCATCAATATCAAGTGGTTCTTTTAAGGTTGATGCCACAGCTATTATACCATGCAGTATGAATACTTTGGCAAAAATAGCTTGTGGTATAAGTGACAATTTACCTACACGTGTAGCAGCAGTAGCAATGAAGGAGCAAAAAAAGTTACTTTTAGCACCTCGTGAATTGCCATTTTCTGCTATTGCTTTAGAAAATATGTATAAACTAGCATCTCTTGGGGTAATTATTGCTCCTCCTGTAATGGGGTACTACTCTGAATCTTCAAACCTTGAAGAGATGGAAAAATTTATCATTGGTAAGTGGTATGATGTGTTAGGCATTGAAAATAATCTTTATGAGAGATGGAGTTAAAATGAGTAATATTAAACGAGCTATCTACCCTGGAACATTTGACCCTATTACCAATGGTCATTTGGACATCATTAAACGAGCATGTAAAATGTTTGATGAAATTATCGTAGCAGTGGCAGACTCTGAAGCAAAAAAGCCCATGTTTACACTTGATAATCGCATAGAGATGGTTGAAGCTGTAACAGAGGAGTTTCCTAAAATAAAAGTGGTAGGGTTCCACTCATTACTTGTAGATTTATCCGATGATTTAGATGCAAATATCGTCATAAGAGGACTAAGAGCGGTAAGTGACTTTGAATATGAACTACAAATGGGGTATGCCAATGCTTCACTTAAAAAAGAGTTAGAGACTGTTTACCTTATGCCTAGTCTTGAACATGCTTTTGTAAGTTCATCTGTGGTTCGCTCCATTTTAAACTTTAACGGCAAAGTAGAACATCTTGTTCCAACTGATGCACTTAAACTCATAAAGTGTAAAATATAATGTATGTACTTTTTGAAGGCATAGACACTTGTGGGAAAAGCACACAGATAGAACTTATCTCAAAAAAATACCCTGAAATCATTACAACTAAAGAGCCAGGGGGTACATCATTTGGTATCAAAGCCAGAGAGATACTTCTTACAGACTCTTTAGTATCAAAACGTGCAGAATTACTGCTTTTTTTAGCAGATCGTGCCGAACATCATGAAGAGGTGATAAAGACCAATAAAAACAGAGTTATACTTTCAGACAGAGGTTTTATTTCGGGTATTGGCTACGCTTTAGCCAATGGAGATTTTGATTTTGAAGAGCTTGTAAGTTTAAATAAATTTGCACTAAAAGAACATTTTCCAGATAAAATTATTCTATTTTTAACAGATATGGAAACCCTACAAGAGAGAACTTCTGCAAAAGAGCTTGATGGCATTGAGCTTAGAGGCTTAGAGTACCTACTCACCGTGCAAGAACATATGAAACAAATTATATTAAAACTTGCTATCCCACACCTTTTTTTAGATGCAACAGATGAGATAGAAAATATACATCAAACGATACTAACCTATTTGAAGGTATAATTCCGTAATTTTATACAAATGCTCTTGGTAGTGGAGACTTTAGTCCCACCAAATTAAGTAGCATAAATGATTTAACAACAAAAAGTTTGTTTAGTAAACAGACTTAGTGTGGGACTGAAGTCTCCACCTCTTTAATATTTTTCAAACAAAAGGAAATAAAATGATCAACCCACTTAGAGGCATGAAAGACCTTACTTTTGATGAGAGCCAACGCTTTGTACATATTATTACTACTGCTACGGAGATAGGAAAAAAATATGGCTATGGCTATATAGAGACACCTATTTTGGAAGAGACTTCACTGTTTAAGCGTTCTGTTGGGGAGAGTTCAGATATTGTAGGAAAAGAGATGTACCAGTTTGAGGACAAAGGGGGCAATGATGTCTGTATGCGCCCTGAGGGAACAGCAGGTGTAGTTCGTGCTTTTGTACATGCCAAACTTGACCGTCAACCTGTAAAGCAAAAGTTTTACTACTATGGACCAATGTTTCGTTATGAGAGACCACAAAAGGGCCGTTTAAGAGAGTTTCATCAGTTTGGGTGTGAGAGTTTTGGAGAAGCTTCTGTTTTTGAAGACTTTACTATCATCATGATGATAAGCCAAATCTTTACAGAACTAGGCATAGGCTTTGACCTCCAAATTAACTCTTTAGGTTGTCCTGAGTGTATGCCTCCATACAAACAAAACTTAGTAAACTTTTTAACTAACATTAAAGAAGAACTTTGTGAAGATTGTAACAGGCGTATAGGGACTAACCCTATTCGTGTACTTGACTGCAAAAACCAGACATGTCAGTCGCTACTTACTAACTCTCCAAAACTTATAAAGAACCTTTGTGAAGTGTGCGACTCTGACTTTAAAAAACTTACAACACTTCTTGACCAAGCAAACATAAGCTACACAGTAGATACTAACCTTGTAAGAGGACTAGACTACTACAGTAAAACTGCTTTTGAGTTTGTAAGTAATGAGATAGGCGCTCAATCTGCCATCGCTGGAGGTGGTCGTTATGACAAACTTGTAGAGTACTTAAATGGTAAGCCCACTCCAGCAGTTGGTTTTGCTATAGGTATAGAGCGTATCATGGAACTGGTGCAAATGCCAGAAATTCAAAGAGAAGGCATCTATCTTGGTGCAATGGTAGAAGAGGCAGTTGAAACACTTTTTCCTGTGGCATCAGCAAAACGTTTAGAGCAAAAAGTCACTGTTGAATACAACGCAAAAGGTTTCAAAAGCCATATGAAAGGTGCAGACAAAGTCAATGCACGATACGCAGTACTCATAGGAGAAGATGAGCTTAAGAATGGCACTATATGGGTAAAAGACTTAGAAAATAAAGAGGAGAGTGTTGTTCCAATAGGAGAGTTTTAACTCTCCTAGTCAGTTGTTTTTTCTGCTATATTTTTAGCCATATTTTTTTCAAAATCTGAAATTTTCTCATCCGCAGAGTATAAAATATTCTCATCTACTTTTAAATGTTTTGCTTTAATCTTATTTGAATAATCTACTTGATGTAAAATATGCTTAATACAATTAATTCTTGCTTTTTTCTTGTTATTTGAATCTATAACTGTCCATGGTGCATGTTCTGTATGTGAAGCTAAAAACATAGAGTACTCAGCAATACTATAGTTGTCCCAACGTGACTGAGAGTATTTGTCTACAGAAGAGAGCTTAAATTGTTTTAATGGATTAGTAGCTCGTTCTTTAAAACGCTTTGCCTCTTCCTCTTTAGAGACAGAAAAGTAGAGTTTAATTAAAATAATATCAGACCCTACTAACATCTTCTCCAAGGAAGAGACTTCATGTAAAAAACTCTGATGCTCCTCTTGTGTACAAAAACCCATAACAGGTTCAACACCTGCACGATTGTACCAACTTCTATCAAAAAGTACTATCTCTCCTGCACTTGGTAAATGTTGTATATATCGCTGAAAGTACCATTGTGTTTTTTCTACATCTGATGGTTTACTTAATGCAACTACTCTAGCACCACGAGGATTTAAATGTTCAGTAACACGTTTAATCGTACCACCTTTACCTGCTGCATCACGCCCCTCAAAAATGAGTAAAACTTTTAAGCCTTCTTGCTTAATATAATTTTGAAGTTTTAACAGCTCTATCTGTAGGGCTTTAAGCTCCTCTTCATAAAAAAGTGTCTCCTCTTTTATCCAGACTGGTACACGTTTTTTCTTCTTCTCTTTTAAGCGTTTCTCCTCTTTTTTAAAAGCTTCATAGTAAACAGCTCTACGCTCTTCATGAATATGCTCTTTGATACTCTTTTCCTCTTCTATTTCATCTGCTACCATATTACTTTTACCCATTTTAACTCCTATTATAAATTAATCTCTTAGCCATACAACTAAATCACTATTTAATCTACCTAATATCTTTGTAGTTGCTTCAACATAGCCTTTTGCATCAATCGTAGAGGTAAACTCTTTATAACTTAACTTTTTACTCTTTATAAGACGTCCTGTGTCTGTATTGATCAGTGAAAACTGTATAGAGACAATAGCATACGATAAACTACCTCTAACATGATGTGAAAAATCAATAACACTACTCTCTAATCTATAGTCAACACCGGCACTTGAAGCATAAGGCAACACCGCATAAAAAACTTGACTTTGACTAAGAGCATTCATAAAAGTGCCTTGAAGAAGTTTACCTAAATTGTTTGACCATTGTGAATTTAAGTAAGTACCCTCTTCACTTAGGCTATATGAATAACGTATTTTACTGCTTAGTTTCTCTTTACGTGTTTGAGGAAAAGAGATTTTTAAGGTTTTTGTTCTGTATCTACCTGAAAAGACTTTTGATACTTCTGCTGTATGTAATGTGTAAGTTTTAACTACTACTTCTTTACTACTACACCCTAAGATAAATAGAGATGCCAATGCAACTACCCATACTGTTTTTTTCATTCTCCTGGTCCTCTTCTTTGTTTTCTTGATTTAAAAAGTAGATCACTTGGACTCTGCTTTAACTCCTTGGCTAAATCACTCATCTGTTCAGATAAAATACCAACATCAACGATAAGAGGCTCAAGTATCTTCTTAACATTGTAGTCTCCTCTTTTTATACTTTTTTCAAACCTTAATGTCGCACGATTAAAGTTTTTACTTGTTTGCTTCATTTTATTTATAGTTGGAATAGTCACATCTTTAATATCTGAAAAATCTTCTTGCATCTGTTTAAAATCTTTCGTTGCTTCTGTAAACTTTACATCTATATGCTTCATAGAAGTTCTAAACTCTTGTATTGAAGCTAACAGTTCATCTTCTAACGCTTCTCCTTTAGCAGTCACTCGTTCTACATTTAGTAAAATTTTACTAAGTGCATCTATATTTTTATCTGAGAGTAACTCTTGACCTTTATCTAAAACTCCTTCCATCTTTTCACTAAGTGTTCCAAAGGAGTTGCTTAAAGTAGAAAGTAAAGAGGGCTTTGTTTGAATTATAGGCATAAAGCTCTCTGTAGCAACTAAAGTTTTTGCACTGTTACTTCCTTCTGTGATTTCTATAGAGAGTAACCCTGTAACGCCCATCATTTGAGTAGTAGCAAACATATCTTCTTTTATAGGTATAGAGTGCTTGATATCTACTGTAATCTCCACCTGTTCTATATTGTTAGGGTCTATTTTTATCATGACTACTCTACCAACATCTACTCCATGAAGTTTTACACTAGAGTCTTTAGAGAGCCCAGAGACTGATTCTTTCATATAAAGTCTATAGGTGCTGTACTCCTCTTTTAAGCTATATTTTGCCAACCAAAAAGCAAACCAAACCATCCCTATACCAAAAAGCAATACGAATATACCTACTATGGTGTAATTGACTCTACTATACATTTTCTACCTTATCTCTATACCGTTCTTTAGTATATTCATTTTTAAAAAAATCTTCTACAAAAGGGTGTTGTGATTGTAGCATATCCTCTAAACTTCCTTCTGCTACTACCTGCTTATCTGCTAAAACTGCCATACGATCTACAATACTAAAAATACTATCTAAATCATGTGTAATAATCACTACGGTAATACCCAATAAGTCACGTAATTCAACAATAAGTTTATCAAAATTTCTTGCACCTATGGGGTCTAGTCCTGAAGTAGGTTCATCTAAAAAAAGTAACTTAGGCTCCATAGACAAAGCCCTTGCTAGTGCTGCTCTTTTTATCATACCACCACTTAGCTCGGAAGGATACAGTGACCCTACATGAGGTTCAAGCCCTACAAGATGAAGTTTAGACTCTATAAGTTTATTTCTCATACTTTTAGAGATATTTGTATACTCCTTGAGTTGTACACCTATGTTTTCAGCTATTGTTAATGAAGAGTACAAAGCACCAAACTGAAAAAGTATTCCCCAGTCTCTACGTAGTTCTTGAGCCTCTTTAAATGTAATGCTATTTAAATGGTGGTTTAAAACTGTTACTTCACCTGCATAAGGTTCTATAAGCATAATCATCTCTTTCATTAATACAGATTTACCAGATCCACTCTCTCCAAGTATTGCATAAATTTCATTTTCCTCTATATGTAAATTAACACCATCATGAATGGTTCCTTGACCAAACTTTGTCACTATATTTTGTATTTTTATTACTTTTTTCATAGATTTAATTCCGTATAGATTACTGAGAATAGTGCGTCAAAGGCTATAACCATAAAAATAGCATGAACAACACTTTTAGTTGTATGGTGTCCTATGCTCTCTGTATTGTTAGAGACTTGAAAACCTTGAAAACAACCTATAGTGGCAATGAGAAATGCAAAAACAGGACCTTTAACCATCCCTAAAATATAGTGTTTAACTTCTAAAACTTCATAAAGTCTGTCTATAAACTGTCCCACAGAAAGACCCAACTGCATACTTGAAGCCATCATTCCTCCTAAAATACCCATAATATCGGCAAAAAAGATAAGTAGAGGAAGCGATATCATTAAAGCGATGACACGAGGAAGTACAAGAAAAGTAAAAGGATCAAAGCCCATTGTACGCATTGCAGCGGTCTCTTCAGTAATTTTCATTGCTCCTATCTCTGCTGTATATGCTGAACCACTACGTCCTGCTATAACAATAGCTGTTATCATGGGTCCTAGCTCTCGAGTAATAGATATGGCTACAGTATCTACAATAAAAATATCTGCACCAAATTTTGCTAACTGTACAGAGCCTTGATAGGCGATAACCATTCCTACTAAAAAAGAGGTCAAACCTATAATCATTAATGCATTAAAGCCTGACTGATGAATATGATAAACCATCTCTTTAAATCTAATATTTTTAGGTTTTATAAGTGTAAGAAAAAAGACATAATAGAGTTGTCCCAAAAATGCAATAAATGCTTGGATTTCCATAAACATTTTAATAGTATCTCTACCTAATTTTTCTAAAAAACCTTTTTGAGGTGTTTCATCTATTGGTTTTGAGTCTCTGTTGAGTAATACATACATTTCATGTTGATTATTAGAGTAACCTACTACATTGACATTTATCTTTTCTTTAAACTTTTTCAAGTACTCTATAAATAGCAGTACTCCCGCACTGTCAAATTCACTCACTCCTGAAACATCCCAAACAATATCTTTTTCATAAGAGATAGCAGACAACTCTATTCTAATATCATGTATCGTGTGTAGTGTCCACTCACCTTTGGAAAAAATCGTAATTTGATGTTGGTTTTTTTCATAAAGTATAAATGATTTAGTCATAAAGTATTATAGGTAAAATTAGATTAGGTTTTGCTATTTTTTGCTATTTGATCTCTTAACGTAATCGTAAAACATACACCATCTTTAGTATTGGTTGCAATAATACTTCCTTTATGGTGACTATCTATAATTGTTTTAGACATAGCAAGTCCCAATCCAGTACCATTTTTTTCTGATTTAGTTGAGAAGTAAGGGTCAAAAATAGATGCTATTATATCTTTATCTATCCCACCTCCATTGTCTATAAAATTAATTTCTACACCGGTATCTGTATCTTTACTGTTGATAATAATATGAGCATCTAATATCTTTTTTTTCATAAAATTATCTTGAGAGTTTTTAAAAATATTTAACATAACTTGCATAAGTTCGCTATCGTACATTTCTATTTTTTTACTGCTTTTTAACTCTTGAATTATCTTAATATGGTGAGAGTGTAAAGATGATTCTATGATTTGTAATGATTTAGAAATAGGTATAGAGAGAGGAAGTATTTTTATATCTTTATCAGGTTTAAAAAAATTCCTAAAGTCATCAATAGTTCTACTTAAGCCTTGCACAAGTAAATCTATTTTATGAGAACTATTCATAATTTTATCTTGACATGCTTTAATGTCATTTTTATCACTCATATCATACGCATTCATCTTTATTTTAGTGATTAATCCTAATGAAACTACAGAGATGGCTCCTAGGGGCTGACGCCATTGATGGGCAATCATAGAGATCATTTCACCCATTTGTGCCATTCTTGAATTTTGAAGCATAAGCTCATGTGCATGTGTAATTTCATCTACTTGCTCTTGGACTTTCTCTTCAAGTGCATATATTAGTGATCTTAATTCTAATTGGTTTTTAACCCTCTTCAATAATTCTTTAGGTCTAAATGGTTTAGAGACATAATCAGCCCCACCTACATCATAGGCTTTTTCTATAGCATTCTCATCTATTTTTGATGTGAGGAATATAACTGGTATATTTTTTATTTCATCTTTTGATTTTAATCTTTTACATACTTCATATCCATCCATTTGTGGCATCATAATATCAAGCAATATCAAATCTATATCATCTTCTAAAACAATAGATAAAGCATCTTTTCCATTAAGAGCAACTACAACATCGTACTCACTATCCAATAGCTCAACCAATATATCTATATTAGTCTCAATATCATCTACTATAAGAATAGTTTTTCTATTTTTTTTCATTATATTCCTAATTAAATTCAAATTTAAGTATAGGAAAGATTAGATTAACTTTTGATATAATTCGCGTAAATTATCTAAAGGTGTGAAAAATATGAAAAATTTTGGTTTAGATATTTGGGGTGATGAGAATTTTATTATAAAAGACAGTACGATTAATATCAATTATGCTAATCAACCTTCCCTTCTTCAAATCACACAGGAGATACGTGAAAAAGGGTATAAAGGCCCCCTTCTATTACGTTTTCCACATCTTATTGAAAAACAAATTTCTACACTTTTTAACACCTTTAATGAAGCTAAAAAAGAGTTTAACTATCAAGGTGACTTTCAAGCGGTTTTTCCCCTCAAAGTAAACCAGTTTCCAAACTTTATACATGCACTAATGGATGTATCTAAGGCGTATAACTATGGTTTAGAAGCAGGAAGTAAAGCTGAGCTTATTATTGCGATGAGTAAAACTCCTTTAGGTGCACCTATTACGGTAAACGGATTTAAAGACAAAGAGATGATTTCTCTGTGTTTCATCGCTGCAAAAATAGGGCATAATATTACCGTTACGATAGAAGGACTTGGAGAACTAGAGACGATTATACAAGTCTATAATGAGTTTAACAAACACTCACAAACGCCTATAAGCCCTAAAATAGGTGTACGTATCCGCCTGCACAGTTCAGGCGTAGGTATTTGGGCAAAAAGTGGTGGCTACAGCTCTAAGTTTGGTCTCTCATCTACAGAGTTACTTGAAGCTTATGAGCTTTTAAAGAAAAACAACCTTTTAGCATACTTTTGGATGATTCATTTTCACATAGGCTCACAAATGGGAGACATTGCTCCACTAAAAAAAGCACTCAGAGAAGCAGGCAATATTTATGCTGAACTTAAAAAACGTGGTGCCTATGCTTTAGGAGCTATTAACATTGGTGGAGGATTAGCAGTAGAGTACAGCCAACATAGCTACAGCCAAGACAGAAACTACTCACTAAAAGAGTTTGCAAATGATGTCATCTACCTGATGCAAGAGATTTCCAAAAGTAAAGGGGTAGAAGAACCAAATATTTTTACAGAATCAGGACGCTATATTGCAGCTTCACACTCTGTACTTGTAGCCCCTGTACTTGAACTCTTTTCTCAAGAGTATCATGAAAAAGGATTAAGACTTAAAGATATAAATCCTCCTTTAATACAAGAGCTTTATGACTTGTTTAACACACTCTTACGTGAAAATGCCAGAGAGTACCTGCATGATGCACTTGACCATATGGAGAGTCTGCTTACTCTGTTTGATTTGGGTTATATAGACCTTGAAGACCGTTCTAACACAGAGATACTGGTCAATCTTATTATTAAGAAAGCCATTACACTTCTTAAAGATGAAGATACTAACGAGCTTAAAACACTTCAAGACCGCATTCAGGAGAAGTATTTAGTTAACTTTTCAGCATTTCAGTCACTTCCAGATTTTTGGGGTTTAAAGCAACATTTTCCCATAGTCCCACTTGACCATCTTGACATGAAACCTACCAATCCTGCAAGTATTTGGGATATCACTTGTGACAGTGATGGAGAGATAGGCTTTAACCGTGACCTGCCACTCTACCTACACGACATAGATGTCAGTAAAGAAGAGTATTTTTTAGGCTTCTTTCTTACCGGTGCATATCAGGAAGTTTTAGGGATGAAACACAACCTCTTTACTCACCCTACAGAGTGTGTTATTGAGTTTAACAAGCAAGGTTCATACAGTATAAATACCCTCATAGAAGCACAAAACCTTATGGATGTTTTAGATGACCTTGACTACGATACTAATCTCATAGATAAAGCATTAAAATACCAGATAGAAGAGTCCACACAGATAAATAAAGAGGAAAAAAGAGAACTTCTAGGAAAACTTTATCTATATTTAAGTGAAAATAGCTATCTTAAGACCATTCAAGCTCAAAATGAAAATGTATAAGGAAAATAACAAAGTGAATCCATTTAGCCTCATAAAAGAAGACTTTCTCAATGTCAAGAAAAACGACCCTGCTCTACACTCTACTTTTGAGCTATTTTTTAACTACCCAGGGTTATGGGCTCTGTTTTTTCATCGTATTGCACACTGGTTTTATAAAAAAGGATTACGATTTCTCCCCCGCTTTATCTCTGCTATTGGTCTATTTTTAACCACGATAGACATACACCCAGCAGCCACACTTGGACGAAGGGTATTTATTGACCATGGGGTAGGCGTAGTCATAGGTGAAACAGCCATACTAGGAGATGATGTCATTGTCTATCAGCAAGTGACACTAGGGGGAGTAAGTACCGACAAAGGAAAACGTCACCCTACCCTTGCTAACAATGTTGTCATAGGAGCTGGAGCAAAAGTTTTAGGAAACATCACTATAGGTGAAAACTCAAAAGTAGGTGCAAACTCTGTTGTAGTAAAAGATGTACCTGCTGACTCAACTGCCATAGGCATACCTGCACGAGTACTTAAAAGAGGCTATGACAAAACCCCTCTAAGCCATAACAAAATTCCGGATGTTAATAAAGAGATATTTGAATACCTCTTAAAACGTATAGAAGTATTAGAAAATACTCTTCCTGAATCAAAACAGGAGTGCGTAAAAGAGAAAGATGAAAAACTAGATAAACTCTACGATAACTTTATTCACAGTATGGATTAGATTTAAAGTATGTCAATTTGACATACTTTGAAAGTGTCACCCTACTCTTTAGCTATACTTTACTTATGATTTTACACTTAGACTTAGACTGCTTTTTTGCTGCAGCACACAGAATAGACAATCCTCACCTACATAACATTCCCATTGCTGTTGGGGGAAGAAGTAACCTTAGTATTTTTGATAGAAAAAAAGAGACAAGGCATTTAAGTACGATTGAGGGTGCATTTACAAGTTCTATACTTAGTAGTAATGGCAACAAAAGTTTTAAAGAGTACTTTGTTGACCCTGATGGTAGAGTGAGAGGTATAATTACTACATCATCTTATGAAGCTAGAGCTTTTGGGGTGAAGACTGCTATGCCTGTAGCAGAAGCACTGCGTTGGTGTCCTAACCTTACGGTACTCCCTCCTAACTATCCTCTATACCATGAGCTCTCTCATAAACTCAAACTACTGCTTGAAAAAGCCATACCTTCCATAGAACAGTTTAGTATAGATGAGTTCTTTGCCGATGTCACTGGTTGGATTAAAGATGAAAACGTTATGAACTTTGCCATACAACTCAAACAGAAAATACTCGATGAACTAGGGCTTCCCATCTCCATAGGTATTGCTAAAACAAAATGGATAGCAAAACTTGGAACCAACGCTGCAAAACCCAATGGCATTAAACTTATATTGCCCCATCAAATTAATAATTTTATAAAAGAGATACCCATTATGGAATTTCCAGGTATTGGTAAAGGGTATCAAGAGAGGCTCACCAAAAGAGGTATTAGTACACTAGGAGATGTTCAAAAAGAGAAAGCTCTGTTTTACACATGGGGTAAGTTTGGCATACAACTCTACAACCGTATCTGTGGTACAGACAATGAGCAAATATCACTCCGTCAGTCTAAAAAGTCCATAGGTTTAGGTAGAACATTTGACCCAGAGTACAACAGAGCAGAGATAAAAAGAAGAGCTGTTATACTCTGTAGACATCTCTCTTTCCTTGCCCATAAAGGAAAACATAACCCCCTAACGTATGCATTAAAAATAAAATATCAGTACAGCAGCACAGAAAAGTCATTTATCAATACCAATAGACTCTTTAGCGAACAAAATTTTAAACAAGAAGTAGTCAAGATGCTTCAAAATATCGACATACACCCCTCTCATGCTATTGTCCAACTTAATATTACACTCTCTAACTTTGAAGAGACTAAGCCTGTAACTATGGACTTGTTACATTATGATGATGACCAGAAAAAATCAAAACTAACCAATTCTATGCAGAAACTAAGAGATAAATTTGGTATAGACATTATAAAAAGTGCAACTGAACTCTAAAAAGCTATGCATTTTGTTATAATATCAATTCATAGAAAAAATAGTATATCTCCAAGGATTTAAAATGAGAAGAAGAGACTTTTTAAGCACCGCTGCTTTAGGAGCCACTGCACTTGCAGTAAGTGGTTGTCACAGAGCTAAAGAAGAGACAGAAGATGGTACAGTTCACATAAATAAAGCTAAAAAAGTTACCCTTAAACTTGCCACTTCATGGCCTGCTCATTTTCCCATTATGGGAACAGGAGTAGATTCTTTTGCTAAACGCTGTTTTGAACTCAGCGGAGGAAGCCTTGAGATAAAAGTTTTTCCTAAAAACATTTTAGTCCCTGCTCTTCAAGTCTTTGACTCCACTTCTGCTGCACAGATAGATGCTTTTCATTCAGGTGTATACTACTGGAAAGGTAAGAACCCTGCATTTTCCATCTTTGGGGGTATGCCACTTGGACTGACAAGTGAAGAGATGATAACATGGATGAAGTTTGGTGGGGGTTATGAACTTTGGCGTGAAATGTACGGCAAATTTAACCTATACCCTCTCATAGGTGGCACAACAGGACCTCAAATGGGTGGATGGTTCAAAAAAGAGATAAACTCACTATCTGACCTTAAAGGGCTTAAAATGCGTATCCCTGGTCTGGGTGGAGAGGTGATGAAAAAGCTTGGCGTAAACCCTGTTTTACTCCCTGCTGGAGAGATATACACTTCATTAGAACGTGGAACCATAGATGCTACAGAGTGGGTAGGACCAGCACTAGACAGCATGATGGGCTTTGCAAAAGCTGCACCCTTCTACTACACAGGATGGCATGAACCAGGTTCCATACTTGAAATCACCTTCAACAAAGCACGATGGGAAAAGCTAAGTGACGAACATCAAGCCATCATCACCGCTGCTAGTGAAGAGATGACAGCTAACATGCTTCAAGAGTTCCGCTATAAAAATGCAAAAGCACTACAAGAACTTCCAAAAAATGTACAGATAAAAACCTTCCCTAAAGAGATGATAAACGCAGCAAAAATAGCTCTCAATGAAGTTTTAGCAGAAGAGAGTTCAAAAAGTGAAGATTTTAAACGTGTGTTAAAAAGTTACGAAGAGTTTACAAAAATCAATAAATTATGGGACAATATAAGTACCAAAAACTTTTTAGAGATACGAAGTTAAATTGCCCCAACCCTATGTTTTGTTGTACTTTTTTGACTACGTGTCAGGCGTTGAATATACACCACTTCCCTTTACAATCTTACAAACCAATGATCGAGAAACACCAAGGTGCTTTGCTATTTTAGCTTGTGTGTATCCATCTTTTAATGCAGTTATAATAGCATCATTTCTTTCTGCGTTTCTAAAATGCTCTCCCAGTGTTCTTTGATAAGCAGGTCTATTGACTCTATCAGATGTAATTACTTTTTGTTTCTGTATCTCTTCTAATAGTTCTAGCTCTTTTTCTTTGAGTTTGACTCCTATCATCTCTTGTATATTTTGGAAGTCCAGCTCTTGGAGTAGTTTAGAGTGGTGAGTGCATACTATAGGAGTCTCTCTATTGGCTATGACTGCTCCTAGAGTATATGGATATTCTCCCACTCTATCTACCAACTTAGCCTCTATAGGGTTTTGTTCTATATATCGTATAAGTGTATAGTAGTATTCATCATTAGTAATATAACGAGAATAAAATCTACCTTGCCAGAAGTGACCTGAACGGTTCTGTTTTTTATTGGCATAGATAGCATAATTGGAGTTAATATGTTTCATAAATAGTGATAAATTATCCATCTTTGTCTCTACAAGTAGATGAAAATGATTTGACATTAAACAGTAGTCGTGTAGTATCACTTGATAAGATTTACATGCTTTACAGACTATCTTTAAAAACATCTCATAATCAATATCATCTACAAATATATTACTGCGATTGACACCACGGTTAATAATATGATGATACCCCGCTAAATCTACTCTTGGTCTTCTTGGCATTTTATAACCTTATTGTTTTTTTACTATTATAGCATAACTATGGTGTATATTCAACGCCTGACCCGTATTTTTTATCAAGTATATCCTATATTAGCAAGTTCCTTTTAAGGGAATATTTTCTATAATCTAATTATGAATGTAATTAGTAAAAGAACGCTTGTACAATTTTATGAAGAACATGCTAATGCAAAAACTGCTTTAGAGGTTTGGCATTCCGATGCACGAAAAGCTGAGTGGAAAACGCCTGATGATATTAAAAAAATTTATGCTTCTGCCTCTTTCTTAAAAGACAATCGAGTCGTTTTTAATATCAAAGGTAATGATTATCGGTTAATTGTTCATATTGACTATAAACGAAAAATTGTATGTGTAAAATTTATTGGTACACATGCCCAATATGACAAAATAGATGCAGAGGAGATATAAAAATGAGTATTAGACCTATTCGCAATGAAAAAGACTACAATAAAGCTCTTGATAGAGTTGATACCTTAATGGAACTAGACCTAGAAATGGGAACAATAGAGAGTGATGAACTTGAAGTGTTGGTATTGCTTATTGAAAAGTATGAAGAGAAAGCTTGGGCAATTAGCGAACCAGACCCCATAGAAGCCATCAAACTTCGTATGGAACAGATGCATCTAAAGCAACAAGACCTCGTGCCTTACATTGGAAACAAAAGCAAAGTATCTGAAGTTTTAAATCGTAAAGTTGGACTCTCTTTAAATATGATTTATAATTTGGCTAAAGGGTTACATTTACCATTAGAGGTTTTGGTTCAACCTGTGGGGAAGATAAAGGTAGGATAATGTGAGGTGGTATTTAAAGTAGCCTGTCCCCCAATGGTTTATTATTATAGCATAATTATGGTGTATATTCAACGCCTGACCCGTATTCCGTATTTTAGAGTATGTTTAATGGAGCATAGTTATTATAGGGTAATTTTTGGTGTTGTGTTGTAACATACGAGGTGATTCTGATGCTATGCATCAGCATCACCTGACCCCTTTTGCTCCTATTAGTATCAAAAGGATTGTTCTCATTCAATTTCCGTAGGGTGCGTAATCACGCACCGTTTCACATACCATAATATGCAAACAAAAACTGAAAGAAAAGAGCAAAAAACAAACTACTGTCCTGCGACTACACAACGCACATAATAGCTACGGGCCTTATAGCCGTAGTACTGACCGCCACTATAGAAGTAGACAACCCACGCATAGTTACTACTGCTAGCATAGGACGTAGACGACCAGTAATAGCTAGATGCAGTATTTTGAAATATCATATTGATACTTGGATCATACTTTGTATTATCTATCAAAGAAGTCAGTTCTCTTAGGTTAGGTAGTCTCCAGTCATCATGCCCTCCTAAACTCAAAGCTTCACATCGGTCTATGGCATTTTCCCAAGTTGTAGTGCTACCTATGGCATCATCTTGCCAGACTAAGCCTGTACTGCTGTCTGTGACTATGCCGTTGGCATCTCTTGTAAACTCTGCACTTAACATAGAGCTAAGCCCTACTAGTATCAAAAGGATTGTTCTCATCTAATCTTCCTACCTTATTTAGTAAATTGAAGCTATTTGCACCCTAAGGGTATGTATTTTTCTAGCACATGCTTTACATGCAACGCAAATGAAGCTTTGAGAGATAAAAACTGTTTTATCTCTCAAAGTTGCATTTTTCCTTTTTTCTTCTCATCTCGTAGGTTCGATTTTATCGAACCATTAAACATGAAAATGATAGCTCTGACCCACCTTTAATTGCAATTTTAAAATATTTTTAATCGTTTGAATATGTGGTGGGTTGGAAACCCACCCTACATAGACACAAAAGTCTAATGCAGATTTAAAAATGGGTAAGGCATGACTAGAATGCATCATTTTTCTTTAAAAAACAAAAATCTACTGTCCTGCTCTCACACAACGCACATAACCGTTATAGTCCTTAGAGCCGTAGCTCTGAGTGCCACTATAGAAGCTGACAAGCCACGCAGTGCTACTATAGCTAGCATTGGACGTAGACGACCAGTAAGTAGACAACGACCCGTCAACATTTACAAATACAGGGTCTATGGCAGGAGTGTGGCGTCCGTAATCACTCAATCCTACTAGCTCTTCTATTGTAGGGAGTCTCCACCCTCCACCATCTAAAGCGAGTGTAGCACAGTAGGTTGTTGCGGTATCTCCTGATGTGTCAAAGTAGTTACCTGCATCGTAGTTGGCTTGGGTGACCCACTGTTTTCTTACAGATGCCACACTAGCATCATCTGCCCACTCTAAATTTGTGAGGTGGTCTGTGACTACTTCTTTGGCGTCATCTCTTGTATAGTGAGACGTTACACCTTTCTCATAGTACCCATCATCACCTTGATAATATATGATCGTTTGTCCTGTCTTTTTAAGAGATGATGAAGTCTTAAATATTTCACTACTTAATAAATAGTTTATGATTGCTGGATTTATAGCTTGTTGCACTTCTGGTTTAAATACAAGATTATCTACCCAACCAGCATCAGTACCACTAGAGACACTAGAATCTTTCTCATACTCCCAAGTTAATGTATGTTCACCAGATGGTATAGTAACACTTTTTTCTATCCAGTCAATATTACCTGAAATCTCTGCTTGCTGATTACCATCTAAAGAAAAGTTTAATTTATCATAATTAGCTTCGGAACTTACTTTCCAAAAAAAGCTCATTATACCAGGACCAGTAACTGTAGTTTGCATTGAACTTGATTCATTATCCGATATATTACCAGACTGCGTTGCATCATTATCATGATAATATATAGAAGATTGTCCATACCAATCATTTGAACCTGAAGTTGAAAATAAGAGTGTATTATTGTCTATAGCTTCAGCAATAGTGATAGTTTGTACACCAATAGTAATAGCTACTCCAGTAGAACAATTATTACTTGTACTAGACTCTCCACTTACAGAATCAACACATGCTCCAACCCAATAGCTACCACTTGTGAGAGAGGTTGATACAGTTTCATTTTCACTTGAAGTTCCATTTGATGAAAGTACTGAAACAGCATCTGTACCTAACTGAGTATCACTTGTTGAAATAATAGAATTTGTAGAGATATAGTAACGTAATGTTGTACTAGCAGATGAACCTGCTCCTTGATTTTTAACAATTGCTGATGCGGTGAAAGATTGTCCTTCTGTTAAGGTTGTGTCATTTACACTTGGTGATTGTACTATGAGGTCTGGGTATGTTGGTGCTGCACTCACTGTTACAACAACACTGTCTGCACCTGTGGCTCCATCATCATCTGTTGCTTTACAACTATAGACATAACTACCTACCGCTAAGGTACTTGGTGTGGTATATCTATCTTGTGATGATACTAACACACCATCTTTCAACCATTCAGTGGAGGTAACACTACCATCTACATCATTTGCTACACACTGAAGAGATGCACTCTCTCCCTCTATAATAGTTTGGTCTGCTCCTGCATTGACTACTGGTG
>JAYEHY010000082.1:0-2785 GCA_034659695.1 Campylobacterota bacterium
ACTCTACTGATGGATTTATAAAACTTCAAGATAGTACAAATGCAATTCATTCAATCGTAACAGCAGGAGTTTTTAACGGTGTAGATATGATAAGATTGGCTTATCTCTCAGATGAGTATGGGAGTGGTGATATACGATTGACTTATGAGCAAAATATATTTATCTTAGGAGTAAGTGATGAGCAAAAAGAGGAGCTTATAAACAATCATTTTTTTGTAACTCATAAAAATATCAATACACCTTATATCAATAATCTTATCACCTGTATTGGTAGCAAAAATTGTCAATATGGGATTATAGAGACCAAAGGTATCTCAAAAGAGATTTGTGAATATCTAAACAGTGAAGTGGCTTTGGAGAAAGATGAAGTGGTAAGACTTTACTGGTCTGGGTGTATCAAGGGTTGTGGATTAAATGACTTGGGAGATATAGGGTTTCAAGGAGTTAAATTTAAAAATGAAGCCAAAGAGATGGTTTATGGGGTTAATATTACGCTTGGTGGGAAGATGACTCACGATACACTAGAGGGAAGAGAGATATATAGTAAAATCTCCATAGATGATGCCAAAATAAAACTAAAAAACTTAATGAATATCTATAAATCTAAAAAATTAGATGCTGAGAGCTTTGAAGCTTTTGAGAGTAGGGTTTTGAGTAAATTATCTGTAGAGGAGATTGAAAAATATGGTAAATAGCACTACACCACTAGAGAGTTTTATCAATCATAAAAATGACACAGGAATGCAGTGCGGTAATTACAGCATCGATATCCCTGATCTAAAACCGGGAGAACAGTACCGTTTTCATTTTGATGCCACGGCTTGTGTAGGGTGTCACTGTTGTGAAGTAGCCTGTAACGAACAAAATGCCAACGATGCGGACATTAAATGGCGTAGAGTCGGAGAGATGGAGACAGGTTCATTTCCCGATACCCTGCAACTCTTTAACTCTATGAGCTGTAACCACTGTATAGACCCTGAGTGTCTTAAGGGTTGTCCTACTAACTCATATATTAAACTTGACAACGGAATCGTTTGGCATGATGATCCATCATGTATAGGGTGTCAATACTGTACATGGAACTGCCCTTATGAAGTACCAGTATTTAACCCTGACAGAGGTATAGTGACTAAGTGTCATATGTGTGTAGATAAACTCGAAGCAGGACAAACTCCTGCCTGTGTACAAGCCTGTCCAGGTGGTGCCATAGAGATAGAAGCAGTCAATGTAGAAAAATGGTTAGCTGAAGATATAACAAAAGAGGGAGTTGCCCCTCACTTACCAAATATTGACATTACCAAACCAACCACACGGTATACACTGCCCGAACTCAAAGAGGGTGAAGAGATACGCCCCGCAGATGAACACTTGCTTGAACCTGCACACCCTGAACTACCATTGGTTTTTATGACGGTGCTTACGCAGGTATCTTTAGGAGCATTTTTTGCACTCTTTTTAGGTCAACTACTCTTCTCATTAGGGTTTAATTTGCCAGAACCTACACTAGCTATGGCACTAATAGCTTTTATACCTTCAGCCATTGGTTTACCACTCTCTGCACTACACCTTGGTCGTCCAATCATGGCGATGAGTGCTATGAAAAACTGGAAAACCTCTTGGCTCTCTCGTGAAGCCATAGCCCTAGGTGCCTATACTGGGCTGGCTACACTGGTAGCAGGGATGTACTTTCTGGAGATTAAAGGTTTTCTACTGCTTCTAGTTGAGATTATTACACTAGCTATAGGCATTTATGGTATCTATGCACAGTCAATGATTTACCGTATAAAAGCAAGACCGTCATGGAACAGAAAGTCAACAACAAAACGTTTCTTTGGTTCAGGCTATGTAGGCTTTTTACTCATCGCTATGATACTCCTTATCTCCAATGGAACGCAAGGTGCTATGGTTTTACTTGCCATCACACTGCTTGCCGGCATGGGGCAAGTACTTGTTATTTTTGAAGAAGTTATGTTTTACCGTCACCTAGACAAAGAAGACGCACTATATTACCAATACAACAGAAGTCGCATACTACTTCAAGAGCATTTTGCTAAAGTAAAAAAGTTCAGAATTTATTCACTAGGACTCTTTGCTTTAGCACTCCCCCTTTTAGCTATTATGTTTACAGCAAGTGGGTTGCTAGGTTTGGCTATAGCAACACTGCTCATCGCAACTATCGGAGCATTGGTCAGTGAACTTGCAGGAAGATACCTCTTCTACAGAACCGTAGTACCGTTAGGACTGGCAGGAAACTTTTTTGCCGGTAATCAGAGGCATTAAAAACTCCTCTATACTCATCAAAGTAATCTCATCTGAAACAAAACCTTTGTCATTTGAGAGTATCGAGTGATACTTTCAACTATAGCGGTACTAGTTGCTACTGAAAGTCTTGGGTTTACTGACATGGGTTATTTTAGCTTGTTTTAGATTTTAGATTGGATTTTTATGTAGAGTTGTCGTTGTCACCTGACATCTTTCGCTCTTAATAGCTTTTGCAATAACAACTCTTCTACATTTTGTCTTGAATCAAAAATAGCCATAATAAAAACAGTGTCATTTTCAATTTTACACATAATTCTCCAAGGTTGTACAATCAGTTCTCTATAAATAGTTATACCTTCTTTTTGAAGTTCAGGAACTACTCTACCTCTTAAAGGAAAAAAGTTGCTAGATTGTGCTTTTTCTTTTATTTGTCCATAAGCTTTTCTTGCAGCACTTAAACTATCTTTTTTGATATAATCAACAATATTTAAAAGGTCTTCTTTTGCATTTGAAGTCCATTTAA
>JAYEHY010000083.1:0-2755 GCA_034659695.1 Campylobacterota bacterium
ACTGCTACATTAAATGCTTCACCAAAGGCTTCACTATTTGTTGTAGTTCCTGCTAAGAGATTCATTTGGATGACATTATCTATGTAGGTAAAGTCACGGCTTGTTTCTCCGTCACCGTTAATGTAAACATCTTCACCTTGTAATAAAGAACCAACCCACTTAGGGATAACTGCTGCATACGCTCCATCTGGGTCTTGACGACGACCAAAAACATTGAAGTAACGCAGACCTAATGTTTCCATACTGTATGTTTTTTGAAAAACTCCAGCATAGAGTTCATTGGTCATCTTCATAGCTGCATAGGGAGAGAGAAGGTTACCCGTACGCTCCTCCACTTTAGGAAGTTCTTTAGAGTCACCATACACTGAACTAGAACTTGCATAAACAAAACGTTTGATACCTGTATCTTTAGCTGCTGTTAGCATATTAAGAAAACCTGTAATATTAGAACGGTTAGAGGTGACAGGGTCTGCGATAGAACGTGGAACAGAACCAAGAGCTGCTTGATGTAAAACGATATCTACTCCCTCACAAGCCCTAATACAAGTTCCAAAATCAGCAATATCACCTTCTATAAAAGTAAAATTCTTTGCATTTACTCCAACTAAATTCAATACATCATCAATATTATGTTGATACCCTGTAGAAAAGTTATCTAACCCTACAACTTTCTGGTTGTGATTGAGTAAAAATTCTGTTAAATTAGAGCCTATAAAACCTGCATTACCTGTAACAAGCCAAGTTTTTTGTTCTGTTTTAAATGATTCTAACAGTTTATCAAAATCTTTCACTACAATTTTCCATCAGATTTATGAAGTATGGATTTAATATCATATATTACTTGCTTTTCATTCTCTAACTTCATCGTTTTGTATTTATCATGTGCTACTGCCAATACTACTGCATTATAATCATTGTAATTCACTTTATCTTGTAAACTTATATTATATTCATGTTTTACTTCATCTCTATCTGCCCAGTAATCTGTAACATCTACACTGCATCCGAACTCTTCTAACTCTCTAATCACATCAATCACACGTGAGTTTCTAATATCTGGACAGTTCTCTTTAAAGGTAATACCCAGCACTAATACTTTGGCACCTTCTATTTTTTGCCCTTTTTTAATCATAAGTTTTATCACTTGATTCGCTACATAAATACCCATGTTATCATTAAGGCGACGACCAGCTAAAATAATCTCTGGATTGTACCCTACCTCCTGTGCTTTGTATGTAAGGTAGTAAGGATCTACGCCAATACAGTGACCACCCACTAACCCTGGTCTAAATGGTAAAAAATTCCATTTCGTTCCTGCAGCTTCAAGTACTGCATTCGTATCTATCTCTAATTTATTGAAAATAATTGCCAATTCATTTACAAAAGCAATGTTAACATCACGTTGAGAATTTTCTATAACTTTTGCTGCTTCTGCAACTTTAATACTTGGTGCTAGGTGAGTACCCGCAGTGATAATAGAAGCATACAAGGCATCTACTTTTAAGCCTATTTCAGGCGTAGAACCTGCGGTTACTTTTAAAATTTTAGTGACTGTATGCTCTTTATCTCCTGGGTTAATACGTTCAGGGGAATAACCACAAAAGAACGTTTCATTAAATTTCAAATAAGAAAACTTTTCAAGGATAGGTACACAAACTTCTTCAGTAGCTCCTGGGTAGACAGTAGATTCATAAATAACAATATCATCTTTTTTCAGTACTTTAGCTATGGATTCACTGGCTTTAATGAGTGGTGTCAAGTCTGGTTTTTTATGTCTGTCTATGGGAGTGGGAACCGTAACAATATAAATGTTACATTCAGCTATCTCATCTAAAATATTTGTAAATTTTATGCCGTTAGCAATAGCCTCATTAACCTGTACGTCATTTAGCTCTAAAGTACGGTCAATACCTAAATTCAATTCATCAATACGCCACTGAGCAATATCAAAACCAACAACTTCAAACTTCTCTGAAAAAGCATGAGCCAAAGGTAACCCTACATAGCCTAAACCGATAACTGCTATTTTATTCTGTTTATCCACTTATATAAATACCATCCCTTAATTATTATATCTTCAACTATTATTCTATCTAAATATTGATTTATTCATAATAAATATATCAAATTAAACTACAAACCCTTCTCCCATTCAGCATACTGCTCTTCTAAAAGTAAAGCTGTCTCAAATACAAACTCGTACTCCTCATGTGAACTACAATCATTCATGTATTTATCTGCCTCTTTTTTATATTTAGCATAAAGTATTTTGATTTTTTCAGCATCTTTTTCTCTAAAAGCTTTTTCAATGTCTCCGCTACTAGGTGAGAGTGAACAATCTATATTTGCAGTTGACTTCCCTTTTTCCAATTCATATTTTAAATCAGAAAGTCTGTCTTTAAATGTCAATATACTAAGTTGTGTCTCTTCAACTACTGCTTCACTATTATTACATTTACTAAGATAATTTTCTATATCAGATTTAAATATTTTAAATAACTCCTCTGATTTATCATAATTTTTAGCTTTTAAAACTTTATTAAGCTCAGTTCCGTCTGGTACTTTATCACATTTTGCATAGAGTGATATACCTATGCCATAAACAATAACACAGATAACTAGTAATTTATGTTTCATAACTTTCCTTCGTTTTAGTAGATAAATAAAAGTCTATCATACTATAAATAATAAAAAGTATAGATTAGTTATAATATATACATATAAATGATTTCTATTTTTATCTTTTCTCTATAGA
>JAYEHY010000084.1:0-2743 GCA_034659695.1 Campylobacterota bacterium
CCAGAAGAGGAGAATTTATGCCATGTAAACCCCATATAGAGATAGTAGGTCACTACCACATCATCAATAGAAGTGTAACTAAAATGCTATTTTTAGAGAGCCTACTGATTATGCATCAGCATCACCTGACCCCTTATCCCCTAAAAATAAAGATGGGGAAACACCTATAGTTTCTACTTTTTCTAGCATTTATGATTATCAAATAAAAAACATTACAAAACTTTTATTAGATTCTGGTGCATTCTTACCTAAAGAAAATAATCTTTTGTCAAAACTTTCTCTTAGCATGCTTGATGATGGCTATGCAGGGGAGTATAGAAAAAGTTTGCCTATTGCAAAGTATACTATTGATTATGCAAAATTATTAATTAATCACGGTGCAGATATAAATTATAAGAACGATGAAGGTAAAACAATTCTAGATCATACTTTTAAGTTTATTAATACAGATAGAATCAAGGCAAAAGTTATTTATTTTCTCATAAATAGTGGAGCAAAATATGAAAAAGTTTATAATACGACAATAGATGACTATTTTAAAGCATCCAATGATGGAGATATGAATAGCCTAAAAAAGATTATGAAAAAAGACTCTTATGAGCATATAGAATCTGAAATTAATGGACAATGTAAACAAGATGATGGACAATGTATTTTAAAAACTTTAAAAGCTGGATATGGTGCAGTAAATTATAATATATTTTATAAACATAATAATACTAAATCTGAAAAAGATGCTATCCTCGGTAAAAGAGGTCATACTTTTTATATATTAATTACTGATAGTGATCCAAAAATTATAGCATTGACACAGACTGAAGAGGGAACAATAAGTCTTGGTGATAAATAAAATATTAATAGCTACATTTTTTTGCTCTATTTTTTTTATTGATAATATTCATGCTGAAAATATTCAATATTCAAAAATTAAAGAAGGTGATATCATCTTCCGCAAAGAAGATAGCTTTTTAAGTAATCGCTTTGAGAAGATGGATGGTCGAGGGTTTTCTCATATTGGTATTGTTTATATAAAAGAGAAGTATCCTTATGTGTTACATATAGAACGAAATGACAAGAAGAATGACTTAAAGGTTGTTAAAATAGAGACTTTTTTAAACAAGTCAACAAAGTATAAAATCAAAAGACTAAAGGGTATATATAATACTACTAACATGACAAAAAAAATTAAAAAAATATTATTAATTAATCCAAGATTTGATTTTTACTTTGATTTAAGCACAGACAATACCCTATACTGCACAGAACTAATATACAAGCTCTATAAAGAAACATACGGGATTACGCTAACAACAGAACGTTCAAGCTTTGGGTTTTATACTTATATCTCAGTTGGAAGTATTGTAAATAGTACTTATCTCCAAGATATCTAGTAATACTATGCTAAATTAAAATTAAAAAATTAAGGGTCAGGGTGTGCCAAGAAGGCGTAACAACTAAAGTAATTTAGGAGGATTACATTAGCTATGCTATAAAGAAGATGGTAGTAGGTCTACCGATATCGCTATGCAAGTAGAGGTATCAAACCACCTTAAGGTGCTGTAGTAAAGAGCTATGGTATTGAGCGTTAAGGAAAAGGGAGAGCTAGACTCTTTCAGGTGTGTATTATAGAGTTGAATGAAAATGAACCATTGATGAAGTCTCGAAAGTATTTATGATTATGTTAAAACTAAGGTTTACTGACTGCCTTGGGATAACCCACAAGGATACTTGTCTACTGTTGTGGGAGCATACGGGATGGAGATGGCAAGAATATAATATGGGCTTCTTTGTGGAACTTGGGAAGTTGTCGTAACGATGTCAAGGGAAAAACTCAAGTGGAAGCCCCATTAGAGTGAAAGTACCGATGCGTTGCATAATGGCGGAGTTATCTGTAGTAGCGATGAAGTCTCTGTAATGGAGATGGAGCAAAGGGATAACATTGTTTAGTTTGAAATTATCATACAACTGAAAGGGAGGATATGACGATTAATCAGATAAAATCATTTGCACCCCAAGGGCATTTCCTCACTTCGTTCACGGCATATTACCAAACGACAAGTTTGGGAAGCCTATAAAAAGGTGAAACGAAATAAGGGGAGTGCAGGAGTAGATGGAGTAGACTTTGAGAAATTCGAGTCTAACCTAGAAAACAATCTGTACAAACTTTGGAATAGATTGAGTTCAGGTAGCTATATGCCACCAGCAGTGCTTAGAGTAGAAATACCAAAGTCAGATGGAGGTATAAGAGCGTTGGGAATACCAACCATAGCAGATAGAGTAGCTCAGATGGTAGTCAAAGATTATTTGGAACCTAAGCTAGAGAGGATTTTCCATAATGACTCGTATGGTTATAGACCCAAGAAATCAGCACACCAAGCACTTGAAATGACTCGTAAAAGATGTTGGAGATATCCTTTTGTACTAGATTTAGATATAAAAGGGTTCTTTGACAACATCGACCATAACTCTACAACTCTACGGGTCAGGCGTTGAATATACACCACTGCCCTTTACAATCTTGCAAACCAATGATCGAGAAACACCAAGGTGCTTTGCTATTTTAGCTTGTGTGTATCCATCTTCTAGTGCAGTTATTATAGCATCATTTCTTTCTGAGTTTCTAAAATGCTCTCCTAGTGTTTTTTGGTAAGCAGGTCTATTTACTTTGTCTGTTGTTATAACTTTTTGTTTTTGAGTTCACACCCCTGCTGTTCAATATCCACTTTGAGGTTTTAATAATGAA
>JAYEHY010000085.1:0-13261 GCA_034659695.1 Campylobacterota bacterium
TTTTGTGGTAAATCAACACCTGCAATACGTGCCATGTTTATCCTTGTCTTTGTTTATGTTTTGGATTTTTACAAATCACGCGTACGATACCCTTGCGTTTAATGATTTTACAATCATCACACATTTTTTTAACTGATGGTCTAACCTTCATTGGTTTGCTCCTAAATATAACGCAACTAAAGCAAAGCTCTAGTTACTACGCTGACGCTGAGTCACCTTCAGCAGGTGGCTCTCGCGACTAGTCGCTCTTTTAATTTGTATGAACATAAGTTCAGCACCTAGGTATTGCTACCTTTATTTTGCGTGGACAATTGATGATTCATTATCCAACCCTTGAGTAATTGGTGCAAAATTAATCAAAGATTCTTCTCGCAGTTTCCTATGCCTAATAGTAATAGGGATGAGGATTATACCGAAATGTTTCTTGATGTTTTCTTATAAAAGAGGATTGTATATTTTTTATATCTGTAGGGTGCGTACTCACGCACCAAACAATATAGCATTATATTAAAGGTGCATGAGTACACACCCTACATGCTATTTGTATCTAAATGTGATACGACCTTTATCAAGACTATATGGAGTAAGTTCAACTTTTACTGTATCTCCAGGAAGAATCTTGATATAGTGCATTCTCATTTTTCCAGCGATATGACAAAGCACTATATGCTTATTGTCTAATTCTACTCTGAATGTTGCGTTTGGTAGAGCTTCAACTACTTTACCATCAATTTCTATTACATCATCTTTTGCCATTGTGTTCCTTTACTATATTTATCTGATTTAAAATAACAAGAGCTTACGCTTGTGTTAAGATAACTGCCTTACCATCTACTACTGCTACTTGATGTTCATAGTGACTTGTATAAAGTTTATCGTCACTTACAACTGACCACTTATCTTCAAGTAGAACAGGTGTACCACTTTTTTGACATACCATAGGTTCTAAACAAAAAACCATTCCATTCTTAATTTTTGGTCCTTGATTGGGTTTCCCCTCAAGGTAATTGGGAATATTTGGCTCATCATGTGGCTTTGTACCTATGCCATGACCACAGTAGTCTCTCAATGGTACATATCCTCTACTCGTAATAAAGTCTTCTAGAATTTTAGTTAACTCCTTAAAACGCATACCTGGTTTGATTGCATCAATTGCATAGTATAGTGCATCTTTAGAACAAGCAATAAGTGCTTCATCTTCTTTTGAAACTTGACCCACAGGCATTGTAATAGCAGCATCACCAAAATAACCATTTAACCTTGTACCAATATCTAAACCTAAAATATCACCCTCTTCAATTACTCTACTCGTAGGTACTCCATGAATACAAACTTCATTAACAGATGTACATACAGATCCTGTAAATCCATAAAGTCCTTTAAATGAAGGCTCAGCACCAAGCTCACGGAGATATTTTTCTCCCATAGCATCTATTTCATTAAGTGTCATACCAGGTTTGATTGTGTTTTGAAGATATTGAAGTGTTTTTCCAACGATTTCGCCAGCTGCTTTGAGCTTAGCGATTTCGTCTTTTTTTCTGATAGCAATAGCCATTATAGACCTACATTTCCTAATGTATCATATTGATTCATTGTTCTTTGAGCCTCTATTTTTCTCATTGTATCAAGTGCAACTTGAACAATAATAAGTACAGCAACTCCACCAAAGTAGAAACTTGCACCCATTCCAGAGATAACAGCAAATGGTACTGTAGAGATAATAGCTAGATACACTGCACCTGAACCAGTCAATCTACTTGCAACTTCATTTAAAAACTCTTTAGTGTGTTCACCAGGTCTAACCCCAGGAATAAAGCCACCTTGTCGTTTTAAGTTGTCTGCTATATCTTTTGCACTAAATGCAATTGATGCATAGAAGAAAGCAAAAAACATAACAAGTAAGAATGTTGCAATATTAAATGTTAAACCACCTGGTGACAATGAATCTGCAACTGCTGTAGCAAACTCAGAAGTACTAGATTGTAACATTGTTAATGGAAACATTAATACAGCAGAAGCAAAGATTGGAGGAATAACACCTGAGAGGTTAACCTTAACAGGAATATAATTCATTACTCTTTTCGTTTGATTTTGCATAATCGTTTTTCTTGAGTAAGAGATAGGTACTCTTCTCTCACCTAGTTCTATATAAATGATTGATAAAATAGTAATTAGCATAATTGCCAGGATACCAAGTATTACCAAGAAATTCATCTCACCAGCATTTACCGCTCTTACTGTATTACTTATTGCTGATGGTAAACCAGAAACAATACCCGCAAAGATAATCAATGAAATACCATTACCAATACCTTTTTGTGTAATCTGTTCACCAATCCACATAAGTAACATCGTACCTGCTAACATAGAGAAAGTAGTTAAAATAGTAAATGTCACAGGATCAATCATTACAGCACTTTGTCCAGCACTACCTGTCATACTTTGAAGTCCCATAGAGACACCTATCGCCTGTATTACAGTAATAAAAATAGTGAAATAACGAATAATTTGCATATATTTTTGCATACCATCACGTTCTTTTTTCATTTGACCAAGAGCAGGGAAAGTTGCAGCAAGAAGTTCCATTACAATGGAAGCAGTAATATAAGGCATAATACCTAGGGAGATAATACTCATACGCTCTACGGCACCACCTGAGAACATATTTGCCATACCTGCAATGCCACCAGGGCTATCAAAGAGACCTTTGATAACTTCAAGATCGACACCTGGTGTCGGAACATAGGCTAAAACTCTATATGCAAATAGAAATCCTAATGTAATAAGGATTTTTTGAGTTAAAGCATTACCCATGATTATTTTCCGCTTGTTGTAACAGCTTCATCTTTGATTTTAGCAGCAAGATCTTTTGCACTAGCACCAATTAATTTCACTCTTGTTACTGATTTTCCAAGCTTATGAACTGACTTGATTGTCTCAAGTGTAATTTCAGAAAGCTCTGCAATCGCTTTAATTTTTTCTACATTGATTACGTAAGGTTTTACTAATTGAGAAGTAAATCCTATTTTAGGTAATCTTTTTGCAAGTGGAATTTGACCACCTTCAAAGTTTCTTTTTCTACTGTAACCTGATCTTGATTTCTGACCTTTGTTACCACGTCCAGCTGTCTTACCTGTTCCTGAACCTTGACCACGACCAACTCTTTTTCTATTTTTAGTTGATCCTGGAGCAGGTTGTAAATTATGTAAACCCATAATTACCCCTTACGCTTTAATTCTAGTAAGTGCTTGGATTGTTGCTCTTACTAAGTTATTTGGGTTGTTAGAACCAATTGATTTGCTAAGAACATCTTGAATTCCCGCAAGCTCAAGTACTGGCCTAGCAGCACCACCAGCAATAACACCTGTACCTTCTGATGCAGGTCTAAGTACAATTCTACTTGCATTAAATTTGTGTTCAATGTCATGTGCAATTGTAGTTCCCTTAATGTTAACTTTCACAAGGTTCTTGTGAGCATCATCCACCGCTTTTTTAATCGCATCTGGAACTTCTTTGGCTTTACCAAATCCATATCCAACTGTACCTTTTTTGTCACCAATAACAACAAGAGCAGTAAATCTAAATCTTCTACCACCCTTAACTACTTTAGTAACACGACCAATATTAACGATTACTTCTTCAAATTCTTTTTCTATTTCTTCATTTTGATTATTATGCATCATCAGCCCTTACAACTTTATACCAGATTCTCTAAGTGCATCAGCAAAAGATGCTACAACACCATGATAAAGGTAACCATTTCTGTCAAAAACAACAGCTTCAATGTTTGCAGACTTAAGAGTCTCTGCCATTGCAGCTGCTAGTTGTTTCACATCTGTTTGGTTTGCTTTAAGTCCCATTTTCTGCCCATTTACAGAAGCCAATGTCACACCTGTAGTGTCATTAATAGCTTGTGCATAGAAATATTTATTTGACTTAAATACAGAAAGTCTAGGAAGGGTATCTGTTCCGAAGATTTTACCTCTTACTCTAGCTTTTCTCTGAGCACGTAGTTTATTTTTTCTTTTTTGAATACTTTTTAACATCTACCTGCTCCTTACTTACCAGCTGCTTTACCAGCTTTTCTGATGATAACTTCATCTGTGTACTTAACACCTTTACCTTTGTAAGGCTCAGGTGGTCTGAATGCTCTAATTTCTGCTGCAGCTTGACCTACTGCTTGCTTATCACTACCATTAATAGCAATAACATTTTTCTCAACTTTAATTTCAAGTCCCTCAGGGATATCAAAATTAATATCATGTGAAAAACCAAGTTGAAGATTAAGTACTTTACCTTGAACAGCTGCTCTGTAACCAACACCATTGATCTCTAAAGATTTAGAGTAACCCTTGTCAAGACCGATAATAATATTATTAAACAGTGCTCTGTATGTTCCCCAGTACGCTGCATCTTGCTTCTCTTCACCTACTCTAGTGAAACTTACTTCAGAACCATCAATAGAAATTTCTACTCTACCATGTGTTTCAAGTCTTTTTTCAAGATTGCCTTTCTTAGCCACGAGACATGTACCGTCAAGTGATACATCAATACCACTTGCTACCGTTACTGGTCTTTTTCCTACTCTTGACATCTTTTCTCCTTACCAAATACTACAGATTACTTCGCCACCGATTCCACGTTTATACGCTTCATCATTAGCAATTACACCTTGGCTTGTTGAAATTACCAAAGTACCATAACCATTTTTAAATGTTCTAATATCATCTTTACCTTGGTGAACACGTCTACCAGGCTTAGAGATTTTCTTAAGTTCATTAATAACGCTTTTTTCATTTTCGTCATATTTAAGAACTACTTTAATTGTTTTCTTATTTCCATCTTCTTTTACTTTGAAACTCTCTAAGTAACCTTTATCTACCAAAATAGATACAGTAGCTTCAATCGTTTTAGAGTGAAGAAGTGTCGTAACGTCTAGTCTTCTTTGCGCAGCATTTCTTATACGAGTAAGAGAGTCTGCAATTATATCTGTCATCATCTTTTAATTCTCCTTACCAGCTTGCTTTACGCATACCAGGAATAAGACCTTCATTGGCCATTTTTCTTAAACACACACGACAAAGACCAAAATCTCTGTATACTGAGTGAGGTCTACCACAAATGTTACATCTTGTATATGCTTGAGATGAGAATTTAGGTGTTCTCTTCTGCTTAGCTATCATTGATTTCTTAGCCATTAGTTTCTCCCTTTAGCAAAAGGCATTCCAAGCTTTTCTAAAAGCACGAATCCTTCTTTATCACTTTCAGTACTCGTTACAATTGTAATATTCATACCATGTGTCTTAATTACTTTGTCAAACTCTACTTCAGGGAACATTAGTTGCTCTTGAAGACCGAAGTTGTAATTACCACGTCCGTCAAAACCTTTTCTAGGTGTTCCTCTAAAGTCTTTTACTCTTGGAAGTGCAATAGATACGAGTTTGTCAAAGAAGTTATACATATTGTCACCTCTAAGTGTTACTCTGATACCTGTTGGAGCACCTTCTCTAGCTTTGAATCCTGCAACAGATTTTCTAGCCATAACAACTACTGCTTTTTGACCAGCAATAAGAGAGATAGTGTCTGCCATGTTAGCGATGAGTTTATTATCTTTACCCTCTTCACCAGCACCAACAGAGATTACTATCTTTTCAAGCTTAGGAGTCTGCATCGGATTAGCAATCTCACACTCTTCTCTGAGTGCAGGAACGATGTCATTGTACTTTTGCTTCATTCTACTCATAGGATTATGCCTCTACTTTTTTTACATTTGAGATATGGATTGGCATCTCTTTGTTGTCAAATCCACCCTCTTTGTTTTGCTCGCTTGGTTTTACAGCTTTTTTAGCCATTTTACAACCTGCAACGATTACTGCATCTTTTTTAGTAAGTACTTGAAGAACTTCTCCAGTTGTACCTTTATCATCACCAGCGATAACCATTACTTGGTCACCCTTTTTGATTTTAAATGTTTTTGCCATACTACCATACCTCCGGTGCAAGTGATACAATTTTCATAAAACCTGCATATCTTGCTTCACGACTTACAGGGCCAAAGATACGAGTACCTATTGGCTCTTTTTTGTCATCAATAATTACTGCTGCATTGTCATCAAATCTAATTAGTGAACCATTTTCTCTCTGGATCTCTTTTTTAGTTCTAACAACAACCGCTTTAATAACTTTACCTTTTTTCACTTTACCAGTTGGAAGTGCCTTCTTTACAGAAGCTACGATAACGTCACCTACAGATGCATATCTTCTTTTAGATCCACCAAGAACCTTAATACACATGATCTCTTTTGCACCAGAGTTGTCTGCTACATTTAATCTAGTAAAACCTTGGATCATTACGACTCTCCTCTTTTCACTATTTCAAGAAGTCTGAAACTTTTTGTTTTTGAAAGTGGTCTACACTCAATAGCAGTCACTGTATCTCCAACATTAATGTCATTTTTCTCATCGTGAATAAGATATTTTTTAAATCTTTTTACAGTCTTGTGATATCTAGGGTGAAGTACTTTTCTTTCAACTATCATAGTTGCTGTCTTCTCTCCAGCCTTTTTAATCACAGTACCAGTTATTTGTCTTTTTGGCATGTTTGACCCCTTACTTCGATCTAGCAGCAGTTAATGCTGTCTGGATTCTTGCGATATCTTTTTTCGCTACTCTTAACTCAGTAGTATTTGTCAATTGCATCGTTTTTTGCTTTGCATTGAGTGTAAACAACTCAAGTTTTTTCTCTTTAAGCATCGCTATAAGGTCAGCTTCACTTTTATCTTTCAAATCAATATAGTTCATTAGTATCCTTTAAAGCGATGATCTTACACTTAAATGGCATTTTATGAATAGCAAGTGTAAGAGCTTCTCTTGCAAGAGTCTCCTCGACACCAGCCATTTCAAAAATAATTCTACCTGGCTTAATATTCATAACCCATCTATCAACTCCACCTTTACCTTTACCCATTCTTGTCTCTAATGGTTTAGCAGTAAGTGGCTTATCTGGGAAAACTCTAATCCAAGTTTTACCCGTTCTGTTAATTTTTCTTGTCATTGTAATACGCGCAGCTTCGATTTGACGTGAGTCAATTCTACCAGCTTCAACAGCCTTAATTGCGATATCTCCAAATTCAATTTTATAACCTCTGAAAGCTTTACCGCGATTACGGCCTTTCATCTGCTTTCTCCATTTGGTTCTTTTAGGCATTAACATTGTTATTCACCTCTTTTATTATTTCTATTAGATGGTCTTCTACCACCTTTTTTCTCTTCTTGTGGCTCTGCTTGAATACCTTTAGCAAGAACTTCACCTTTGAAAATCCAAACTTTAACACCAACAATTCCATAAGTAGTGTGTGCTTCTGCAAAACCATAATCAATTTTAGCTCTAAGTGTATGAAGAGGAACACGTCCCTCTAAGTACCACTCAGTTCTTGCCATCTCTGCACCACCAAGACGACCAGAAACAGAAACTTTAATTCCTTTAGCACCTGATTTAAGTGCTCCTTGAATTACTTTTTTCATTGCACGTCTAAATGCTGTTCTTCTCTCAAGCTGTGTAGCAACATTTTCTGCAGCTAACTGACCTGAAGCTTGTGGACGTTTCTCTTCTTTAATATTGATTGCTACATCTTTACCAAGCATTTTGATAAGTGTTGCTTTAAGCTTTTCAATATCTGCACCTTTTTTCCCGATAATAATACCAGGTCTTGCAGTAACAATATTGATTCTTAATTTTTTAACAGTTCTCTCAATGATAATATTAGAAACACCTGCATAGAAAAGTTCTTTTTTTAGAAATTTTCTGATTTTGTAATCTTCAGCGATAAACTCTGCTGTTCTAGCTTTTGCAGGAAACCATCTTGATTCCCAGTTTCTGTTGATTCCAAGTCTAAGACCTATAGGATTTACTTTTTGACCCATATTATGCGTCCCCCTCTTTTTCAACTACACCAACTTCTACTAAAATGTGTGCTGTTGGCTTAATGATTCTAGAAGCCGTACCTCTAGCTCTTGGTCTCCATCTTTTCATTACCGCTGCTTTGTCAACTCTACAAGAAGTAATTGTTACCTCTTCTGGTTCAAAGTCACCGTTTGCAACTGCAGATGCAATTACTTTAGAAATGATACCCGCTGCTTTGTTAGGCATAAACTCAAGAGAAGCCAATGCTAACTCTGCGTTCATTCCTTGTACTTCTCTAGCAATTAGTCTAGCTTTAGTAGGTGAAACTCTTACGAATTTTGATAATGCTCTACTCATATTAACCTACCTTCTTCTGAACAGAACCTTTATGGCCCTTAAATGTTCTAGTTGGTGCAAATTCACCTAGCTTATAACCTACGTGATTTTCAGTTACAAATACAGGTACAAATTGTCTACCATTGTGTACATTGATTGTTAAACCAATAAACTCTGGAAAAATCACTGATCTTCTTGACCAAGTTTTGATTGGTTTTTTCTCTCCAGCTTCTTTTGCTGCTAATACTTTTTTCATTAGGTGACCATCGATAAATGGACCTTTTTTTGTCGATCTTGCCATATCTTAGCCCCTACCTGTTTTTTTCTTAGAGATAATTAACTTATCACTAGCTTTTTTCTTACGAGTCTTAAACCCTTTAGCAGGCGTACCCCATGGAGATACTGGATGTCTACCAGAGTTAGTTTTACCTTCACCACCACCATGCGGGTGATCAATTGGGTTCATCGCAGATCCACGTGTTTGAGGTCTGATACCTCTATGTCTACTTCTACCAGCTTTACCAACAACTTCGTTAGCGATCTCTTCATTACCGATAGTACCGATAGTTGCAAGACACTCACCAAGTATATATCTCATTTCGCCAGATGGAAGTCTAAGTGAAACGTATTTTCCATCTCTACCCATAATTTGTGCATAAGTACCAGCAGAACGTGCCATTTGACCACCATGTCCTGGACTCATTTCAATATTATGTACTAATGTACCAACTGGGATAGATTTAAGTTTCATACAGTTACCAGTCTTGATATCAAGTCCTGATTCTGCTGACATTACTTTTGTACCTACTTCTAAACCTTTTGGTTGAAGGATGTATCTTCTGTCACCATCTACATACTTAACAAGACAGATTCTACAGTTTCTGTACGGGTCATACTCAATGGTTGAAACAGTACCTTCAATATTAAATTTATTTCTTTTAAAATCAATGATTCTGTAAAGTTTTTTAGCACCTGCTTCTCTGTGACGAGAAGTGATCCTACCATTTGAGTTTCTACCTGCAGATCTTGGAATATTTTTAAGTAATGCTCTTACTGTTGGTTTAGACGTAATATCTTTACTGTCTAAGTTTGTCATCCAACGACGTGCCGGAGTTATCGGTCTATATGATTTCATTGCCATTTTCTACTCCTTATACCGCTAAGCTTTCAATTTTCGCATCTTCTGGAAGCTGAACATAGAACTTTTTAGTGTCTGGTCTTTTTCCTTCAATACCTTTAAATCTCTTCACTTTACCGTTTACTCTCATCGAGTTTACTCTAAGTGGAATAATCCCAAAAAACTCTCTAAAAACTTCTTTAAGACCATTTTTAGTCATTCTTGGACTTGTTTGAACCACGATGACACCACTTTCTTGAAGAGCTAAACTCTTCTCTGTATACATAATTGATTTAATATCTGTAATATCTGCCATCTTAAGCCTCTTTAGTCAATTTATCAAATATTGCTTTTTCAATCACGATTGAGTGATATGCAGCAGCAAGATAAGCGTTAAGCTCATTTGATTCAATAAGGTATGCGTTTTGAAGATTTCTGAATGCTAAGAAAGTCTTATCATCAATCATCTCTTTTACTACAAGTACATCTCTTTGCTCAAGACCATTTACAAATGCGATTGCATCTTTAGTTTTACCTGAGTCAATTGAAATACTATCTACTACAAAAAGTCTTTCATTTGCTGCCATCTCTGCTAATGCATGATATAGTGCAAGTTTCTTCTGCTTTTTGTTTACTTTTTGATCATAGTTTTTGTTTGTACTAGGACCAAATGCAACACCACCACCTACGAAAATAGGAGATCTTAATGAACCTGCTCTTGCACGTCCTCCACCTTTTTGAGCCCATGGCTTCTTACCACCACCACTTACAGCAGATCTATTTTTAGTCTGTGCAGTATTAGCTCTAAGTCCTGCAGCATATGCTTTACAATAAAGGTAAAGATTATGTGGATGAACTTCTAAAAACGACTGTGGTAAATCACTTGTTTTAATTACTGTTGTACTCATTATTTAACTATCCTAACCAATCCACATGAACCATTAGCTCCAGGGATTGAACCTTTTAATACTAAGATTCCATTTTCTGCATCAAATGAAACAACTTCATTTTTAACAGTTACTTGAGAGTTACCATAGTGACCAGGCATTTTTTTACCAGGCATTACACGTCCAGGCCATTCAGCATTACCGATTGAACCGATACGTCTACCAAATCTGTGACCGTGTGAACCAGGTCCTCCACCAAAATTATGACGTTTCATACCACCAGTAAAACCTCTACCCTTAGTATTAAGAGATGTTTTTACCAATACAGTATCAGAAAGTACTGCTGTGCTTAAATCACCAGCTTCTGTACCTTCAGCAACTTCAATAGTCATAAATTTGTTAAACTCTTTAGTTACATTAAATTTCGTCTGCTGACCTTCAATGCTCTTATTAAGTTTTTTACTAGAGTTGTACGCAACAAGTGCTTTTCCGTCTTCTTTGACTTCACATACTTTTGTTTCAATAACTTTCAGAAGTGTAACAGGAACAGCTGGAACATCAACAGTTCTGCTCATACCAATTTTTTCAATAATAAATTCCATATCCTACTCCTTACTTGTCCATTGAACGAATTTCAACTTCAATTTCAGGTGCCAGATCCAACTTCATAAGCGAATCAATAGTATCTGAAGTTGCTGAAACGATGTCAATCATTCTTCCGTGAATTCTAATCTCAAACTGCTCACGTGCATCTTTGTTCACGTGTGGAGATTTAAGAACCGTATAACGCTTCATCTTAGTTGGCATTGGAATTGGCCCTCTAATTTCTGCACCCGTACGTTTAACTGCATCTACTATCGCAGCAACTGATCTGTCTAACACTCTATGATCATAAGCTTTAAGCTTTAATCTAATTTTTTCCATATTTACCCTTTAAAGAACTCGTTAGCAAAGCAAAGCCAAGGTGCCTAAACACAGGGCAAACACAGTCAATGTGGCCCTCTAACATAAATTTAGGAACGCGAATTATACCAAAACTTTTCATGATGTGCAATACTTTTTAGCTAATTATGTGTACAATAAAGAAAATTGTTTCCTTTTAAAAAGGAAGGATAACCATGGAATTATTAGAATATTATCATAATCAGCAGTTAATTGTAGAAAACTACATTCCAAGAAAGTGTCAACTACCATTTGAAAACGATTTCAACCTTTACGGAGTACGTGGTGCAGGTAAAACAAGTATGATACTTGATTACCTTGTTAGTATTGAGTCAGAAGCATCACTCTATATTGACTTTAATGACCCTCATCTTATTTTCAACCCTATCTCCATAGATAAGTTACAAAATTACATTACAAAAGAACATATAGATACACTTGTTTTAGACCATTATAAAGATGAATACCTAGATAACTTGCCTAAAGTAGAAAAGCTAATTGTTCTTTCTCGTACTCCTCTTTCGCATACCCAGCTTACACCTATAGAACTTTTTCCTTTAGACTATGAAGAGTTTTTAGCCTTTGAGACAACGATATCTCATAGTAGTGGGCTTAACCACTTTTTACGTTCAGGTACACTACCCCTGCTTGCACACTCTCAAAAAAACAGTATACAAATAATGAAAACTTTTTTTTACTCTGCCTTTAATGTAAATGAACAAAAACTTTTGTTGGTTCTCTCTCAACATCATACTAAACACCTTACGATAAACCAAATTTATACTTTTGCTAAAGAAAAATTCAAAGTCTCAAAAGACTGGCTCTACAAAACGATGAAAAGCTTTCAAGAGGAGAAGTTAGTTTTCTTTATAGAAGACAACTTTCAAAAATCACGAAAGAAGATGTTACTTTTTGATTTTGCTTTTACTAAATACCTTACCTTGGGTCAGCCTTTCATTACACAGTTTGATACGATGATTGCACTTACCCTCATAAAGCATAATGTACAGATACAAACCCTAGGTATACACGGCTACATTACACCTAACAGTGAACTCATCATTCCTGCTCCATTTGAAAGTGAAGAGAGTTTATGGGTAAAGTCACAAAGTAAATTTTCACTCTATAAAAAGTACGGTATTAAAAAAGTCCATATTATTACTGTTGCAAATACTTATGAATACAGTATAGAAAAGCTCTATTTTGAAGCCTTGCCATTTGATGAGTGGAGTGTTCTGCATAATGAAAGCCCCTATGAAGTCACAACTATCATGGATTAAGCTATACACAGTTAAAAAAAGCTAGAGACGTAAGCACATTATAAGCATCTTTGCACTAAAATTCACCTGCCTCTTTTCAGACCTGTGCAATGGTATTGAAAGACAATGGGTCAGGATGGGAACATAGCAGCCCACCTTTCTCTACTGTGTGCCGCAGGGATCTGGGGAGGGGTACTTACATAAACTATCTTCAACAATAATTTAAACTCTTTTTGCTTATTGAAACAAGATACTTAGCATTAATGCAACTAGTTGCATGAGCCTACTGCTGAAGTAAACTCAGCGTTAGCAATCTTTTGTCAAAAAGTTGCCAAAAGGCAAGTTTTTTACTAAAGACGATTAAAGCGTCCTATTAATGATTGAGAGGTGTCCGAGTGGTCGAAGGTGCAGACCTGGAACGTCTGTGTGGGGCAACCCACCGAGGGTTCGAATCCCTTCCTCTCAGCCATAAAAAATACAATCCCTTACAAGCCCCTAAAACAGGTACTTTGAGACATTCTTAAATTTTTCTAAACCCATTTTAGTCACCTATTAGTCACCAACTTTGCAAAAAAGTGGTGAAAAATCTTTGATGACTTCATGTATATTTTTTTGAAGTGTAAAAAGTTTGTTTTGCGTTTGTAGGTTTTGCATTATTTGGTGTGGTTAAAATTTACTTACTAACCATTTTTATTATCATAAGTAAATTTTAGGGGTAAAATGAAGAGGACTTTTAAATCCTCTAGGTTGTTTTGATTTTATAAATTATCAAAAAATATTTGACACTCGATAATCAGTTTATCAAGTCTTGCATTAT
>JAYEHY010000086.1:0-13217 GCA_034659695.1 Campylobacterota bacterium
ATATTAAAAGGCTAGCAAGTAGCTCTTTGTTAGATAAATTGTTGATTAGGGTAGGGTAATTAATAATATTAAGGTGGCAGAATAATGAATAAAAAAGAGAATAACATAGAAACAGTAGAGGCTATAGTTATAGAAAGTACTGATAATATAGTAAAAACAGAATTAAATGAAACACAAGTAATTAAAAAACAAAGTTTTTTAATTATGGTTTTAAGTTATAAACCAATTTTATATTTTTTCTTTTTTGTAGCAATTTTTACAGCATTTATTTTAACTAAAGATTATCTATTTAGTATATTATCAAACAATGATAACAAAACTATTGTACATAAAGATACTACAACGGTATTATTAGATAATAAAGGTTTTAATGATCAAATAAAATTAGATAAAGAAAAAGCTACTAAAGTTATAATTAGCCAACTAGATAAACTAGAAAGTTATAAATCAGAACAATCAAAAGAATTTTTAGCTGAAATAGAAACTATTTTAGATGATGAATTTAAAAATAGTTTCAATAATGCTAAAATATATGCAGACTGGTTTTATGAATATACAACGCAATATAAAATATTATATCAATCTGGAAAAGGTATAGTTAATGATTATAGAGTAGGGTTGTCAGATTTTAAAATTAAAGATGCAGCAATAAACCAAGTTAATGATTATATCTCCACGAAATATAAAGATTTGGTTTTAAAGCCACACTTACTTGAGCCATCACTAAAGTTAAAAATAGACAACTTGATTAGTTCCTATATTAATAATAAAGATGAATATATACGAAAAATTAATAATAAATTTGAAATCTATTTAGCCCAAAATCCTGACAAATTAAGTAAAATTGCATTAAATGAAATCCAAGCAGATTGGAAAAGTAATATATTAAACTCAAAAAATTTAATTACATTAAAAGGTAAAAGTGCAGAAGGTGCATTAGCAGTTGGAGTAACATCAGTAGTTGGAGCTAAAATTGCTAGTGGAACAGCTGGAAAAGCTATGGCATCAAATATCATTGCAAAATTTGGTTTTAAAAAAGCTATTGCATCCATGAGTGCGAAAGTTGCTCTTGCTCCTTTTACATTAGGGTTAAGTTTAGTTATTGGGTTTTTAGTTGATTCAAGTTTAAATGAAATGGATGAATCACTAACAAGAGACTCATTTATAGCTGATGTTAATAAAAATTTAAATAATATGAAAAATATATTATATTTTGAAATTGAAAAACAATATATTATTCAATCAATTTACAATCAAGATATAAATTTATTTAAAGACTTTATAAATAATCAATACTAATTAAAATCACTTATATTTTGTTAAAACTATTCTATTAATTTAGTAGGGTTTTTTAGTAAAATAAAAAAGTGTATAATAGTAAATATTATTTTATAGGAGTTCTTATGTTTAAATTATCTTTAAAAAGTACGCTAATTCTCTCTTCTTTATTGTTCTCTTCTTCTCTTTTTGCATCACATAAAGTCATTACCATAGCAGGAACGGCTGATTTGCAAGGAATGATGGAGTCCTCCATACAAAAATTTGACCTTGATGGTGATGGTAAAAAAGAGAAAATAAAGATGGGTGGTATGGCATATATTGCTACGCTTATTAAAAATCTTAAAAAAGAGAATCCTCACACGGTTATCGTCTCAACTGGAGATGATTTGATGAACAAGTACTTTCACGTCTATAAAGGCAAAGCAATCCTTTCACTCATGTCTGATGCGGGGTATGAACTCTATGCATTTGGAAATCATGAATTTGATAAAGGAAGCCAAGTACTCTCCCAAGCCCTGGAGGGTACTAACCTTAAGCCTATTTGTAGTGATTTGGATGTTTCAACTTCTGCTTTGAATGGTAAATGTGACGCTTTACTTATTAAAGAGATTGATGGGGTTAAAGTAGGTTTCTTCTCTTTGATGACAGAGGGGTTACCACTAGTCACGAGTGAGAAATTTGTAACCATGACTTCAGACAATGTAAGTACGGCTAAGATGATGATTAAACTCCTCAAAGAAAAAGGGGTTCATGTTATCATCGCACTTTCTCATATTGGGTACAAAAATGATATAGCATTGGCAAAGCAAGTTAAAGGGATTGATCTGATTTTTGGTGGTCATTCACATGATTACATAAAAAAACCAGGACACATTCATAAAACAGTTATAGTAAACGGTGGTCAAAAAGGCATACAATTTATCAAGGTAGATATACCTATAGACAAAACACTGCGTGTCTTACATAAAGAGGTTACTATGTATAAAATCCCTGTAAGTACACAACTCACTGCAGATACAGAGATAGAAAAAAAGGTAAAAAAATATCAAGCAGGTTTTCCTGATGCTATTGTACTAGGAGAGACAAAAACTCCTTGGAATCTTAGCTCTGAAGAGGTACGCAAAAATGAATCTACGGTTGCAAATCTGGTCAATGACTTAATGAGAGAGAAGTTTAAAGTTGATATTGTACTGAATAATGCAGGAGCATTTAGAGGTAGTAAAATCTATAGTAAGGGTAAGGTTACAGATACCATGCTTAAAGAGATAGATGAGTTTGCTAACTACGCATATATACTTAAACTCAAAGGAAAATACTTTAAAGCTATCTTAGAGAGAAGTGCAGCAAGTTATGGAGAGGGTGGATTGATGCAGGTATCTGGACTTAAATACCGTATCACTTTAGGAAAAGAGCTTCAAAAAATAGAAAATAAAAGTGTCACAAAAAAAGGAAATAGAGTAGACCAGATAGAGGTACTTCAAGATGGAAAATGGTCTCCAATTGACCCTAAAAAAATCTATAGTGTCTTGAGTAACTCCTTCATTGTCAATCATGAGGGTGATGGATATTTCTGGTTTAAAAAATATGGAACAGATTTAGTTAACACCTATGCTACCTTTTACTCTATTATGGCTGAATCAATAGATGGACAAAAAGTCCTTAGCCCCAAAGCAAAAGATGGGCGTTTAAAGATAGTTCACTAGGAGAGATATAAGCACTTCTAAGCTATAGTATCTCAAATATTTTTGAGGATACATACGTTTATGGATAAAATTAAAATAGGTGTAATTACCACGAGTGATAGAGCGAGTCAAGGGATATATGAAGATATTTCAGGAGTAGCTATTATGGATACGATGAAAGAGTATCTCTTAAATGAGTGTGAGTATGAGTACCGATGCATACCTGATGAGCAGAGTCTTATAGAGACAACACTTATACAACTTTCTCGTGATGAGAATTGTGACCTTATTGTTACTACAGGTGGTACAGGTCCGGCAATGAGAGATGTAACAACAGAAGCAACAGAGAATGTCTGTCAAAAACTTCTTCCAGGGTTTGGTGAGCAGATGCGAGCAGTGAGTTTACAGTATGTACCAACAGCGATACTTTCACGTCAAACAGCAGGTATATGTAATGGTTCACTTATCATAAATCTTCCGGGTAAACCAAAGTCTATTCGTGAGTGTCTCGATGCTGTATTTCCCGCTGTACCATACTGTGTAGATCTTATAGGCGGACACTTCATGGAAGCGGATGGAGAGGTAATTAAAATCTTTAGACCCAAAGCAAAATAGGATAATACTAAATAATATGAATATAGATTTTATTGAAACTAAACTAAATGAAATAATCAAAGAACTAGAAGAGGAAGTGATGTCTGTCCTAATGGACGAAAGCTTAGATAAAGGGCAGACTAATTTACAGATGAAGCCTCTTGCTTCAACTAAACAGATACTGGAAAATGCACTTGATAGTATTAAGATGGTAGATAAACTTAATAAAGAGGATTTGGAAAAATGATGAAAATCTTCTTACTTTTATTGTTGAGTTCTGTATGGGTCTTTGCTACAGATAAAATAGCTATACCTCCCTATGTAGCTTTAGGAGGATTATTGTCTGTTATTGCTCTTTTCTTTTGGGGAGTCTATAAGGCAGTACAGAGACAAAAAACCATCTATACACTTGCTATGCTACCTTTTATTATACTCCTTATAGGAATGTTTTTTATATAGTTAATCAAATCAAATCAAAATAACATCACACACCACGCTAGAGAATTATCTAGCGTATAGAAGAGTTATACGTTATGTGCTACTTTGTAAGTAGGGTCATCTTCCTCATAGGTACAGAAAGGTCCTGCTGAATGTAGTGTATTTTTACAATCTTCAGAGAGATGTCTAAGGCTAAGTTTCTTCCCAGCTTTTTTGTATTTGTCAGTAATTGCATCTATGGCTTCTGAACCAGATGAGTCCATAACTCTTGCTTTTTTAAAGTCAATAACTACCTCTTGGGGGTCATTTGCTATATCAAACTGCTCATTAAATGAAGTGACAGAAGCAAAGAAAAGAGGACCATCTAATTCATATATTTTTCTTCCCTCTTCATCTGTATGAGAGTGAGAAAAGATTTTCGCATGCTCCCAAGCAAATACCAATGCAGAGATAATAATCCCTGCAATTACAGCAACAGCCAAGTCTTCAAAAACTGTAATAATAGTCACAACCACAAGTACAAATGCATCTGAACGAGGCATGTGTTTTATACGCTTAATAGAAGAGAACTCAAAAGTACCTATACTTACCATAAACATGATACCTACAAGAACTGCCACTGGGATAACAGCAATGACACCTGAAAAACTCACTACAAGTATAATAAGCAGTACAGCTGCGGTAAAAGAAGAGAGACGACCCAAACCACCTGAAGTAAAGTTAATAACAGACTGTCCTATCATCGCACACCCTGCCATACCTCCAAAAAGACCTGAAGTAGAGTTACCTACACCAAGAGCAATACACTCTTTGTTGGCTGAACCACGAGTACCACTCATCTCATCTAGTACTGAGAGTGTAAGTAGAGACTCTATAAGCCCAACTAGTGCAACAATAAGTGCAGTAGGAAGAATAACCATCATAGAGTCCCATGTAAATAGCGTTGCATTAGGTATCATAAATGATGGCATAGAGACATTAGATAGATCTGCAAGGTCACCAACTACCTTTGTATCTATATGCATAAAATAAGTCACAAGTGTAAGTACTATAATTGCAGCTAGACCAGCAGGAACAGCTTTAGTTACTTTAGGTAAATACTGCATTGTAGCCATAGTTAGAGCAACAATAATATACATAATATAGTTCTCTGAAAAAGAGGCGGTTATAATATCTAGCCATGAGCTATACTGCTCTACATTTTTAGGTGCCAGGAATGGAAGTTGCGCTAAAGCAATGACAATAGCTAAACCATTTAGGAAACCAAATAGAGCTGGCTGAGGCACAAGACGGATAAATTTACCCATCTTCATGAGACCAATTGCAATCTGAATCATCCCTGCAATAATGGAGGTGAGTAGAATATAGTGCAGTATCATCATAGATAGTGCCTCTTTCCCAAGCTCAGGATGAAGTTGAGCTGCAGAGAGTCCTAAACTTACAAATACCACTGCAACTGCACCAGTAGCACCAGAAATCATACCTGGCTTACCACCTATAAGTGCTGTAATAAGACCAATAATAAAAGCTCCATAAAGTCCAACCACAGGAGAGACCCCTGCGATAAAAGAAAATGCTATTGCTTCAGGTACAAGTGCCACGGCAACTAATGCCCCTGAAAGAACATCATTTTTAATATTTTGTTTTGAATAGTTTTGAATGTTAAACAAGTAAAATCCTTACATATAATAAAAGTTTGGAATATTACCATAAAAGTTTAGTATAACAAGAAAGATTAGGATATGATTCAGTATATTAAGGTTGAAAAGAGTGATATGAATAGAGAATGCTACATTGGTATTATGTCAGGTACATCGCTAGATGGGGTAGATATTGTTCTATGTGAAATAGATGAGACAAAATGTAAATTTATTTGTGCATTAGAGTACCCTATGCCTTTTGCACTTAAAACAGATATTTTATGTATGATAGAAGAGAAGAGTAGTTTAGAAAAAATGGGTCAAATAGATCATCGTTTGGGTGAACTCTTTGCCCAAGCCGTAGAAGCACTCATCGTACGTGAAGAGATAGACCCTGCTACTATACAGGCTATAGGATTACATGGGCAAACAGTATGGCATGAACCAAATGGAAAAACCCCTTTTACTATGCAGTTAGGTGACCCTAATATTTTAACAACTACAGTAGGTATTAAAGTAGTCTCTGACTTTAGACGCAAAGATATTGTTTTAGGGGGACAGGGTGCACCATTAGCACCAGCTTTTCATGAATTTATATTTACCAATATTAAAAGTAAAGTTGCGGTTGTTAATATAGGAGGTATGGCAAATATTACACTCCTAGACGATATGCTACTAGGGTACGATACAGGCTGTGGAAATGTACTTCTAGACTTATGGATAAATGAACACATCAACAAGGCTTATGACAAAGATGGAGCATGGGCAAGGTTAGGTAGGGTAGATGTAGTACTTTTAAAGCAGATGTTAAAAGATGATTTTTTCACACAACCACACCCTAAAAGTACAGGGAGAGAAAAGTTCAATAAATCATGGTTACAAGCCTACCTTATAGGTAAAACGCATACCCCTGAAGATGTACAAAGAACGTTACTTGAACTCACCGCCACAAGTATAGTCAATGAGGTGTTAAAGTTTGACAGAGAGACTGTTTTGCTCTGTGGAGGAGGAGCGAAGAATGGTTTTTTAGTTGAGCGTATTAAGACTCTGCTACCCCAAATAGAAGTACACATAGCCCCTCATGCAGATATGATAGAAGCTATGACCTTTGCATGGTTAGCTTATAAGCGTTTACATAATGAAAAAGTGAATATTAAAGATGTTACTGGGGCTAGAGAAAATGCGGTATTGGGAGGAGTGTACGTTTAACTCCCCCTTATGCCAGTAGCTATATTTTACCTTCTAGAAAATGGTCAAATATTTGTGTTACTAAAGCAATTCGTTCTGCAAAGCTCTTCTTAGAAGCCCTCTCATGTATTGTATGGTCACCATCTCCAAATGGCCCCCATCCATCAAGTGTAGCCACTCCTTGAGATGAGATAATATTGGCATCACTTACCCCACCGCGTTTCTCTGTAGGCAGTGTGATGTTACAAAGTGCATTGATATGATCTATAAATATTTGTTGTGCTTTTGAGGGTTGCATAACATCTCTTTGAATGCCACCTGAAAGTGTTGATTTCGTACCATCCACATGTGAGTTTTTTACAATACTCTCTATGGCATTTAGTACTCTATCTCTCTCATCAGTGTTGGTGTAGCGTAACTCAAAAGTGAGGTGTGCTTTTGGTGAGATGGTATTGGCACCAATGCCCCCTGAGATTTTACCTACATTTACAGTAGTCTCTTTTTCAAGGTCTGTTAAGGCTACGAGTTGAGTAAGTTTATGTGCAGCTTCTAAGTTAGCGTCTGCTCCATTGCTGTAGTGATTTCCTGCATGTGCTGCTACCCCCTCAATGTCTATAAAGAATGTACCTACACCTTTTCTTCCTATAACCACTTCATTATTTACACCTGCAGCTTCAAAAACCATACAGTAGTCATACGCTTTTGCAAGTTCAGAAGAGAGGAGTTTAGAGTCATCACTTCCTGTCTCTTCATCACTCACTAAAAGAAAGTCTATATTGTGTATCTCACCATATTTTTCAAATACATTTCTTAGTGCTTGAAGGGCAACATAATTACCTCCTTTCATATCGCACACACCAGGTCCATATATCCATGCTTCATCTTCTTGGAAATTTTCAAAGGTTTCTGGTGGAAATACTGTATCTAAATGCCCCAGTAAAAGTAGTTTTTTACCCTCTTTTTTAGATGAAGTAAAATGAAGGTGATTACCTATCTTTTCTCTTTTATATGTAGTAAGTGTATAATCCAATAGTTCCATCCATGAAGCAAAAACTCTTCCATTTTCATCTACACCATTTTTATTATTAGTCCATGAGTTAATCTCTATAATCTTTTTTAATTCATCAAAGTGTTCTTTTTTCATCTATGCTCCGTTAAATGGTTATTGTTTTATCTCTTTTTTATTATAATTCTCTGAAGATATTTTAGTAAAGTATTGTAAAATACTAGATTAATAATCTTAGGAGGAGAAGATATGTCAAGAAAAATAGGTATGTGGCTCTATAGTAATGGCGGCGGTGATGCGATTGGGAAGAAAATCGTGAAAAAGCTCAAAGAGAGAGAGATAGAAACGGTTACCGATATTAAGTTGCATCATGCCATTGCAAAAAATGGACACATTATGTATAAGAAACGTAAAGTGGATGAACTTGATCTCTTTTTCTCCTATAATGCAGGAGAGCAGACTCAGTACCAAATGCTTCTCTACCAAGCACTCAATCGTGTCATTCCTATGATCAACTCCTATGACTCATTTGCACTCACAGAAGATAAGTTTCAAACTTCATTTTTACTTCAACAACATGGTATTGCTACTCCAGAGTTTCAACTTTGTCATAGAGATAACGCTAAGCAGCTTGAAAAGATTATGAACAAGTGGAGTAAAATGGTCTATAAACCTACAGATGGTTGGGGTGGTGTAGGACTTACCAAGATAGAAAACCAAGCAACACTTGACATGCTTATGCCATTTCTAAATCAGATGGATTTACGTTTTTTCTATGTTGAAAAATTTGTAAAATATGACAATACAGACTTTCGTGTTGACATTGTTGATGGTGAGTTTGTAGGGTGTTATGGACGTAAAGCATCTAAGTCTGACTGGCGTACCAATGTAACAAGCGGTGGTTCAGTATTTTTAAGAGACCCAGATGATGAAGTAATAGAAATTGCAAAGAGAGCCGCAAAGATTTGTGGTGCGGATATTGCAGGTGTAGATATTATTTATGATTTAGAGAGAGAAGAGTACGTGGTTCTTGAAGTCAATGGTATCCCTGCTTTTGCAACACCAGAACAAGAGAAGATAGGATTAGATTTTAACAAGAAAAAAATTGACCTCATTGTAGATATGATAGATAGAAAAACAAAAAAATAAAAGAAGGATTATAAAATGGCTAAAAAGAAAAAAAATGAAAAATTACCAAAAATTGGAATGCTCTATCTTGATTATGTATTAAGATTTTTTGACAAATCAAACTTTAGAGGGTGGCCAGATAAGATTGAGACAGTAACGTACCACTGGAAAAATGACAAAGACCGTTTTGTTAAAGAGGTAAAGCGTAAAAAAATTGATATTCTTATTGGTAATATACCAGCAACTGCGTATGAGACATTTAGAGAAATTGCACGTGAGCTTCCAAATGTTCAGTTTATCCCCTCTATGGATACACAATTCTCCAATAAATCTAAAGAGAATGTAACTCGTTTTGCATGGAAGTATGATATACCTATCCCTAAAACGTATATCTATTACGACAAAGACAAAGCAGATAACTTTATAGAAAATACTGAGTACCCTAAGATTATTAAAAAATCTTACGGACCATCTAACTATGGTGGATACTTTGTACATAAAGTAGACTCTAAGCAAGAGGCTAGAAACTTACTAGCTCAAAAGAAGTATCAACCTGCATATTTTCAAGATTTTGTACCTATGGAAGCAGATGTGAGAGTAATGCTTATAGGACACAAGCCTGTATGTGCATTCTGGAGAAGAGCTCCTGAGGGTGAGTGGTTGACTAACACCAGTCAGGGTGGAAGCATGGACTATATGGATGTACCTAAAGAGCTTCTTGACCTTGTAGTACAAGTCTCTAAAGCTGCAAATGCTGAGTATTGGGCATGTGATGTAGCCGTAGGTGCTGATGGTAAATACCGTATCTTAGAGTGTGCAACTGCCTTTGCAGCCTTCCCTTACATCAGAGATTGGATAGGTCAATACCTTATGCACAAATTCTCTAATGGCAGATTTCCAATGCCAAACATCCCTCTTTTCAACTGGGAAGAGCTTGGTAAGATGAATCCTTCAGTACTTAGAACACTTCGTTACATTACTTTTGGAAAATATACACCTTCATATGATGGTGCATACTTCCTTGATAAAAAGGTAAGAGAGACAGAAGATGGAGAGATGTACTTACATGAAATGGATTCACTCTACCCAATGCTGCTTACAGAAGACAGAACCAAAGAGGAGTGGCCAAGTGAAAAATGGAATTTTCAAGATAATTATGGAAAATCCATAAGAAAAGTTCATGCTAAAAGCAATCCAAAAGTAAAAGTAGCAAATGATTTAGATGAAAGTTCAGAAAATGTTGAACAAGAAGAGTTAATTGTTTTATCAGAAAAAAAAGTAAAAAAACTTTTAACTTCTGTTGATGGAATTGGCAAGAAAAAAGCTGAACATATTATGGAAAAGTTTGATACTACAGAAATTGTACATGCTTTAGAAACTGCTCCTGAAAAGATTGTAGAAGAGGTTTCCTGGTTTAAGAAAAAATTTCTTGATAAACTTTTAAAAGAGTGGGAAGAGTTTAAAGCTAAATTAAAATAGTAATAGATTGTTTGTTCCTATCGTTTTGGTGGGAACAAATATTTCTCTATAGATAGAAAATATATTTGAATTTAATAGATAAATTGTATTAAGTTGATATATGTACTCAAAGATATTTCTTTAGAGGCTAAATATAAATAAATTTAAAAGTGAACAGTAAAATATGAAAAAACAGTATATATCATATCAAGAGAGTTTAGACTTTCTTTACATGATGGAAAAATCCCATCCAAATCTTATAGAAATTATTAAAATTGGTACAACGTATGAAGGTCGTGATATTGTCCTTGCTAAAATATCTAAAAATGTAGAAACAGCTGACAGTAAACCAGCAATGCTCTACACAGGTTCTGTGCATGCACGTGAGTGGATAGGGCATGAGTTAGCACTGAAGTTTATAGATTATGTAGTGAAAAATGAAAATATAGACCCAGAATTAGAAAAGTCTCTAACTGAATCAACTATATATATGGTACCTTGTCTAAACCCTGATGGATATGAATATTCACGTAAACACTTCTCCTTTTGGCGTAAAAATAGACGTAAAAACCATGATGGTACTATTGGTGTTGATCTTAACAGAAACTTCTCCATAGGGTTTGTAAAACAAAAAGATACCTCTTCTAATGTTTACGGGGGAGAAGAGCCTTTTTCTGAAGCTGAGACAAGAGCAATGAAGGATTTTGTTGATGTCCACCCTAACATTACTATTGCATTTGATTACCACTCTCAAGGAAATGTTTTCTTTCCTGCACACAAATTTAATCATGAGGCTGAAATAGATGGTACAGATATGAATGTACTTTGTGCCAATATGAATGATGAATTTGCCAAGGTTACAGGTAGAAAATATGGTATACATAGAGGAAAACCACCTGCACACCTTATAAGCGGTTCGGGTAGAGAGTATTACTATAACAAAGGGATTATTGCTGTTGTCGTAGAAGTTGGAACAAAAAATATCCCTGATTATATGAAAAGTATGTCTGGAAGCATCAATGAAAATATCCCTGCACTTAAGATGGCATTTGGTGAAGTGATAAATTACTCCTCTTATGCACCAAGAAGAGTAGAGGAGTTTACCATAGAATATAGAGATGCTACATCTGTAAAACTTATATGGAAATATGAACAAAGAGAAGATATCTTTTTTGAAATTTATAGAAGCACAAAAGATAAGGATGCCTGTAATGAGCGTACCAAAATAGGTATAGCAGGAGACAATCACTTTACCAATACCGATCTTGCTAGTTCTACAAACTATCATTATACTATCAGAGCGGTCAATAAAAATACCGGTTATAAGTCTGCTTTTGCACCCGTAGTAAAAGTGCGTACGGCACTTGAAGATGATGAATTTTTTAAACTAATTTTTGCAAACAAAAGTGGGACTGGTTATCTTGGACAGTACACAACTGAACAAAACAGATCACACTTTGGTTTGAATTCACTGTTTGTAGGTATTAATAAGTCAAAAGGTATCTGTAACGCAGTGATGAGTTTTGATTTTGACTCTATTCCTAAAAATGCCATTATTAAATCAGCAAGATTTTACTTATACCCAATGAACCGTGTGGGTGCCAAGATAGAAAAGTTTGGACAGTGGAGTCTCTCTCTGCTTGAAGCTAACAGTTTTGCTGAAGTCACAGATTTTGATGAGATAGAAAATGCCAAATCTAAAGGTGTCATTGGGAAATCAATAAAGTCAAGCCAATTAACACAAGGAATCTGGAACTCATGGACATTTTCACATCAAGAGTGTGAACTACTTCAAGATGAGATAGCAAATGGAAGTGTGACATTTCGTGTAGATGGACCTAAAACACTTCCTGATGGTGAAGACTCACAGATGATGCAGTTTGACATCGGTTATGGACAATTTGGTGGAGGTATCCATTATAGACCGATACTTGACATTAAATATACAGTAGAGAATGAGAAGATTAAACTTCCTACTTCTACGCTCTCTACGATTTCCAAAGAGAGTGTAGAGGAGGGACTCAAAAGTGGATTTGATAAAGAGGGAGAACGAGTTTATGGTTATCTTGATTTTGATCTTTCTCAGCTTCCTGATCCGGAAACAACTATGATTACACAGTGTGCACTGAGAATTAGAAACAACAACAGTTTCAAAAAGAGATCGGATGTACGCTATTATGTTGAATTGGTTGAAATTGATGATGCTGAAACATACGAAGATATTAAGAATCGTGAGAAGATAGAGTATATTGGTTATGAAGTAGCAGAGTCAGATCTCAATAAAAAAGAGTGTCAATACTTTAATTTTGATACATTTTCGAAGATCGCCTTAGATAAGATACATCAAGAGGGAAAAACACTCAAACTTGTCATAAAACCTACCTCTTCTTTGGGTATCAAAAATAGAATTGTTGAGTGGAATTCAGATGCGGAGTTAGTAGTAAAATATATTGAAAAACGCCGTACACCTGTTGCATCAGTGGAAAATTTAAAAGTATCCAAAGAGAATAAGATGATAAAACTCTCTTGGGATAAAGTAGAAGATGAAGCACTTAATGGTTACTATGTGGTAAGAAACAGCTTCCATTCACCAAAACACTTTATGGATGGAGTGAAAATCTATGGTGGTAAAGACAGTTACACCTATGATAACTTTGCTTCAGTTGATAAAGAGAAGTATTATGCAGTTTTCTCTTACGATGATGTACCAAACTTTTCAGCTCCTGCGGTTATAGAGTATAATCCTTTAGAGAAATACTAATCTATACCTCACAAGAGAGTTGATACTCAACCATCTTTTCA
>JAYEHY010000087.1:0-33709 GCA_034659695.1 Campylobacterota bacterium
CCATAGCCCCTTCGTATCGTCTTTTAGATGTAGCAAAAGCTGTCGCTCCGGATGTGGAACATCGCAGAGTCGGGATGCGTCAGGGAGAAAAGCTTGATGAGATCATGACAACCAAAAGTGAATCACCGCAAACTGCCCGTAGAGATGGCTTTTACATAGTATGTCCTACTGAGGGAAGCTGGAATAGAGATGACTACTGTGAAAAGACAGATGCAGTGGCGGTAGAAGATGGGTTTGAGTATGATTCTGGGTCAAATGATGAGTGGTTGTCTGTGGAGCAGATAGAGAAACTTGTAGAGAGTGAACAAATCATTTGAGGTTAGTGTCATTGAATTTTTATAACTCTACAAGTGCCCAAATAAGTAAACATCCACTTATAACTATTTTTACTCTAGCATTAATTCTGAGATTAGTATTTAGTTTTTACTTTCAACAGTTTTATTTTGGTGAATTTGTTTTCAAATACAGGGACACCCCAGGTTATCTAAATCCGATTTTAAACCTCATAAACCATGGAATATATATAGGTGATTTTTATCTAGAAGACTCCAAGTACTTTAGGGTACCGGTATACCCAACATTTTTGGGTTTTGTTTACCTTATTTTCGGGGCGAATTATTTTGACTATGCGGTTGCTTTGATACAATCAGTATTAGATTCTTTTTCGGCAATATTGGTATATCTTATCTTGTATAAAATTACAAATTCAAATCGAATAGCTTTAATCTCCGGATTGGTATATGCTACATATCCTTTTATCATCTTGTGGTCACCCATTAGTTATACTGAAGTATTGCAAGTTTTCTTCATTTTTTTACTCATGTATATGGTACTAAAAAATCATGAAGACAAAAAATATACTTTTATTCAAGGTGCTTTGGTAGGCATCTTGATTTTAACGAAACAATATCTTGGGTTATTTCTACTGATACCAGTCTTTATGATATTTTTTTCAAGTTCAATAAAAAAGAATATTATAAAAAAACTCATTTTAATATCTATGGTTTTTATAGGTATGGGATCTGTACTTTCTCCGTGGGTTATACGTAACTACGTTGAATCTGGTAAAGTCATCGTAATGAAAGGAGAATCAACAGGCTTACGGGCACGTGGTATTGACTATGAGGCATTTGAAAAATTTGCAAATTTATTTAATGAAAATATAACACCAATGATGAACGATATAGCATACAGAGGTACAGCAACATTTGATAAGCATCTAGAGTTTGTTTCTACCCATAAAGATGGGATTGATGCAATTGTAAAAAAAGCACATGACTGTGGGCCGAGTTTTATGGAGATTCGTATGCCTACTGGAAAGGTGTCTCCTCATGTTGGTTGTGAACAAGAGGTTGTCCATGGATTTAACACATTAACAAAGAGTTTTTGGAATGAAATACCTTTTTGGAATGCAATGGAAACGAGAGTTGATGCTGTTAAGAAAGTTTTTATGAAATCTGATATTCTTTACAGTAAAATTAAGTTTTCAAAAGCACAGTTAATGAAGATTTCATTGTTTAAATATAGAGTGTTTTTGATCATACTTGGTATTATTGGTGTATTATTGATTATTATGGATTATGTGAAAAGTACAAATCGTACTTTTGTAGTAGCTGTAGCTATAACAGCATGTGCATTTTATGCCTTTTTTGCTTTGATGATAGTGCATGTTGAAATGCGTTATATACTTGTTCCTGATCTACTGCTAACTATTTTTGCATCTGTTCCTATAGTGATTCTAATAGATAAAATGATAAATAACAAAAATACATTGAATTAATAGACAAATGAAGCAAATAAAAAAGTTTTTATATGTAGGGATATTGGCAACTTTAGTGGATTTTTGTTTCTATAGTTTACTCATATATTTTGAAATTTTTTCTTATGGTATGGCAACGGTCATAGGGTATTCCACAGGCTTTGTCGTTAGTTTCTTTTTAACAAGAAACTATGCTTTTTCAAAAATAAAGGTAGATAAGTTTCATTATGAATTTTTATTTGTATTGCTTATTACTTTTGTTGGACTGTTATTGAATCTATTTATAGTGTATGTTTTGGTAAAATTAGAGGTAAATGAGTATATGGCAAGAGTTGTAGCTATTGGGGTGGTTTTCTTCTTTAACTATTTTGCTAGAAAGCGATTTGTTTATGAATAAAAAGTATAATAAAATGAATTTTGAAAGGGCGTAATATGCTAGATACAAAGTTAGAACCTATCATCTCTTTGATCTGTCCTTGTTATAACGAAGAAGATGTTGTTGAGCTGTTTTTAAAAGAGATAAGCGTAGTTTTGGATGAAGTGGGTAAGTCCTATGAAATAGTATTTGTAAATGATGGCAGTAGAGATGGTACTTTAGAAAAACTTCTTGAGGCGAAAAATACATATACTGGAATAAGAGTTATAAATCTATCAAGAAATTTCGGGAAAGAAGCAGCAATGACTGCTGGACTTGATGCTGCCAACGGAGAGGTAATCATACCCATCGATGTTGATCTTCAAGACCCACCAAGTTTAATAAAAGAATTTATAGCACATTGGGAACAGGGTAATGATGTTGTTTTAGCAAAAAGGATTGACAGGTCCAGTGATGGTTTTTTAAAAAGAGTTAGTGCAAAGTTATTTTATAAGCTCAATAACAAGATCTCAAAAGTGGAAATACCTGAAAATGTAGGTGATTATAGACTAATCACAAGAAAAGTACTTGAAGCACTCAAGCAACTTCCTGAAAGTGAGCGTTTTATGAAGGGGCTTTTTGCATGGGTAGGTTTTAAGACAACAGTAGTTGAGTACAAACGTGATGCGAGAGTGGCTGGAGATACAAGTTTTAGTGGTTGGAAGCTTTGGAATCTTGCACTTGAGGGAATTACAAGTTTTAGTACTTTCCCTTTAAAAGTTTGGTTATATATGGGGTTTATAGTATCGTTTTTATCATTTTTATATGGTAGTGTAATCATATTTAAAACAATCATATTGGGTGTAGACCTACCTGGTTATGCATCTATTATAACAGTTATCCTTTTCTTGGGAGGTATACAGCTTATAGGCATAGGAGTACTTGGTGAATACATAGGTCGTATTTATATGGAGTCGAAAAGACGACCAACGTATATTATTGAGGGTGAGTATTGATGTTGTATTATCTTTCTGGTGTTGTCAAAGATGCAGAGCATCGCATAGTCGGGATGCGTCAGGGAGAAAAGCTTGATGAGATCATGACAACCAAAAGTGAGTCACCACAAACTGCTCGTCGAGATGAGTATTGTGAAAAGACAGATGCAGTGGCGGTAGAAGATGGGTTTGAGTATGATTCTGGGTCAAATGATGCGTGGTTGTCTGTGGAGCAGATAGAGAAGTTTATAGAGAGTGAAGATATTATTTAGAGATATAAGAGTTCAATGTAAATTTTAAAATAACTTAAATTATTGTTGTCACTTGACAATCTAAATATAAAGAGATATAATTTGTACATAATAGTAAGGTTAATATGGCTAACAAACATCCAAATAAAGAGATAGATAAGGTCGTTAAATATGCCATTAAAAATGGATGGACTATAGAACTATCTAAAGGACATGCATGGGCAAAGCTTAAATGTCCATACAATGATGAAACTTGTCGTGATGGAAAGTATTGTCAAGTGGGTATTTGGAGTACACCACGCGACCCTATAAAACATGCGAAACATTTAAAAAAAATAGTAGATGGATGTGAAGCTAAACAAGAAGGAGAATGAAGATGAATGAATTTGAATTTACTCTTATATATAAACTAAAAAACAATGAAGAAGATCCTGTCAAGTATATGGATGCGCTATTTGAAGCAGGGTGTGATGATGCTGTCGTTTCATTAGGAAAGAGAGGAATGATATCTCTTGATTTTCTTAGGGATGATAAAGAAGCCAGCTTGGCGATTGTCAGTGCTTTAAAGGATGTGAAAAAAGCTATACCTGATGCAACGCTTGTGGAAGCATCCCCGGACTTTGTAACCACAACGGAACTTTCTAAAATACTTGATCGCTCAAGACAAAATGCAAGAATATTAATGATCAAAAAAGAGAGTCCCCCTCCTGTACATATGGGGTCTCCGAATTTTTGGCATTTGAGTGAAGTATTTGAATGGTTACTTAAAGAGAATAAAATCTCCAATTATCATATTGACAATACGATGATCGAAGTTGCCAATGTTACCAAAAAAGTAAATCTCTCCATAGCTATGCTAGGTATTAATGAGCCAATCAATGAATTTGTTGTTTGAAATTATAAAGAAAATAAATTTGAAGTATGAAAAAATATGTGCCAAAAGTATATAAGATGAATATGATATTTGTTTGGAAAGTATAACTTAAATGGTGACACAAAAAAATCCTATGGTTTCCATCATTATGCCTGCATATAATGCAGAAAAGTACATACATGAAGCCATTCAGTCAGTGGTGAATCAAATTTTTGAAAACTGGGAACTAATCGTAATAGATGATGGGAGTACAGATAGTACAGCCAAAATAATCAACTCTTTTTCTGATGAGAGAATAGTCTTGATACAGCAGAAAAATGCTGGAGTAAGCAGTGCTAGAAACAGTGGGATAGAGCTTGCCAGAGGTAAGTATATTACTTTTTTGGATGCGGATGATGTTTTACCTTCCAAGAGCTTAGAAGCTCGTGTAGAATATATGGAAAAACATTCAGAGGTTGATCTTGTTGATGGGAAGATCATGATTAAAGATGCTGAGATGAAAGAAACGATACGAAACTATGTACCATACTACAATGGCCCACTTTTACCACGTTTAATGGCTTTAGATTCCAGTGTTTTTTTTAATGTTTGTTATATGTTTAAAAGAGAAAATTTAGGGAATATTCGCTTTAAAGAAAAAATGACACATGCAGAAGATCTGTTATTTTATATGGAACTATCAAGTCTTGAACATGTTAAATATGGATTTGTTTCAGAACCTATCTACTGGTATAGAAGTGGACATGCATCTGCTATGACAAATTTGCTTGGACTTGAAAATGGGTATCTTAGGTTAATAGAAGAAGTTAAAAAACTTCAAAATATTTCAAAAATAGATTTTTTAATCTTTAAAACTAAAATAGCAAAGATTATGTTTTTGAGTTGGTTGGGAGAAAAAGAAATACTACCGTCGATAAAGAGTGTTTTCTATATGTATCAAGTTATTTCAAAAGATAAAATATGAAGATACTTGCCTTTACAAAATACTCATACGAAGGACCAAGTAGCCGCTACAGGTTCTATAATTACAGGGCATGTTTTAAGAAGCATGACATAGAGATGGAGATAAAGCCATTTTTTTCAAAGAGATATTTTCAGGTATCCGATAAGATCATAAAGCTTTTTGTTGTACTCTTTTCATATCTGAAACGATTTATTTCTGTATGTCAAATACTGATCTTTAAAAAGAAATATGATCTACTTTTATTGGAGTATGAACTCTTTCCCTATTTCCCCGCATGGTTTGAGTATCTTTTGAAAAAAAGAGGCATTAAGTACATCGTTGATTATGATGATGCGATCTTTCATAAGTATGATATGCATGATAATAAAATCATACAAGGACTTTTGAAAAACAAGATCGGCAAAGTTGTGGAGTATGCTGATACTGTGATAGTCTGTAATGGGTACTTGGAAGCCTATGCAAAAAAGTATAATGGAGATACTTTTAGACTGCCTACTGTGGTATTGCTCGACAGGTATAAAAAAGAGATGGAAGCTTTTCAAAAAAATAAAGATGATATTTTTGTCATAGGATGGGTAGGTTCTCGGACAACCAGTGTGTATATCTTGGAAATATTACCTGCTATTGAAAAATTTATAGTGAAATATCCACATGTAAGATTTGATCTGGTCGGTTTTGACAGGCGTTTATTGTCATATGAAGATGCAGAGCAATATCATATCAACATTATAGATTGGGCAGAAGAGAAAGAGATAGAGCATATTTTGAATTTTGATGTAGGTATCATGCCACTTCATGACGATCCATGGAGTAGAGGAAAGTGTGGGTTTAAACTTGTACAGTATATGTCATGTAAAAAACCGGTGGTCGCTTCACCTGTAGGTATGAACTGTACATTGGTACAAAATGATAAAAATGGTTTTTTGGTAGAAACAGTACATGAGTGGTATGATGCATTTGAAAAACTTTACCTTGATGAAAATTTACGTGAAGTGATGGCAAAACATAATTACTATCACATAGAAACAGAGTATAATCACACAATGAATTGTCAAAAGTATGTGAATCTTTTACAGGAGAGGGTGTAGTCCAGGATGTTAATGTACTATATGATGTATTTGCTGCCTGCCTTTGTGGCACTTCTTTATGCAGGGAAACCTAGCATACGAGTGAAAAGGGGATCATGGGTCCTTGTCGCATTTATATATATACTGCTCATTGGGCTGCGTATGTCCGGAGGGGACTGGTATAACTATCTGCGTCGTTTTGAACAGATGGCTTACTTAACACTGGATCAAGCACTTGCCATTAAGGATCCGGGTTATCAGTTGATAAGTTACTATATGTATCATTGGGATTTGGGTTTTTTTGCAGTGACCCTCATCGCTGCGGTGATTTCAGTGAGTGGGCTTTTTATCTTTCTGCGTTCTCAGATCAACCCATGGATCGGCCTGGCAGTGTCTGTTCCATACCTTATCATCGTCGTTTATATGGGGTATATGCGTCAGGGAATAGCGCTAGGGTTGATCATGTGGGGCATCGTTGCTTTGGAACGCGGGAGATTTTACCGTTTTCTGGCTTTTGTAGCACTCGCCGTTACCTTTCACAAATCTGCCATACTGATGATAGCCTTTGGGATCTTTTCACAGGGTAAAGGAAAACTCCTTAAGTTTTTCGGAGTTCTTGCAGCAGGAGCAGGAGTCTGGTCATCCTTTGTAAGTTCAGGGGCAGATGCACTTATAACTAATTATGTCGATGCTCAGATGCAGTCGAGTGGTGCGGTGATACGGGTGTTGTTAAATGCTGTGCCAGCTGTTTTACTGTTGGTCTATCGTAAAGAATGGAAACGCTCTTTTAGTGATTATACTTTTTGGTTTATGATATCACTTGCATCATTGGCAGCCATAGGACTTGTAAGTTTTGCATCAACCGCAGTTGACCGAATGGCACTCTACTTTCTTCCGCTGCAACTCGTTGTCTTCTCCCGTTTACCATATTTGGCACGTAAGAAGGTATCACCCAAAGTAACAACCGTTCTTATAATACTGTTCTACCTGTTGATCTTCTCTGTCTGGCTTAATTTTGCCGCAAATGTGAGGTTTTGGCTACCTTACAGGAATTTTCTTTGGGCAGATCTGTTTTAAATGTGTGGAATAGTCGGTTTTATCTCACCCAAAAGAGAAGATAATACAGTAGAAAAAATGCTTGCAGTTCAGGCATATCGTGGTCCAGATGACAAGGGCATCTTTGTTGAGAAGATAAATGACCAATACATTCATTTGGGACATAACCGACTTTCCATCCAAGATCTCTCTTCGCACGGGCATCAACCCTTTGTCTCTGACTGTGGTGAGTACATTATCGTCTTTAACGGAGAAGTCTATAACTTTAAAAGCATTCGTAAAGAGTTGGAAAAACTTGGCTACCGCTTTGTTTCTGAGTCTGACACAGAAGTGATACTCTATGCCTATAAAGCATGGGGGATGGACTGTTTGGAAAAGTTCATCGGGATGTTTGCCTTTAGCATCTTAGATAAAAAACTTGAAAAAATGTTTCTGGTACGTGACAGAGCAGGGGTGAAACCACTCTACTACTATGATGATGGAAATGCATTTATGTTTTCCTCTGAACTCAAATCTTTTCATGCTCACACTAACTTTAAAAAAGCACTAAATAAAGAAGCACTACCTTACTACTTTCAGTTTGGGTATATCTCTGCTCCCTATACGATATTTAAAAATACACATAAACTTGCTGCTGGATCTTATTTGGTATATGACCTACAGACTAATGTTTATGAGATTACAAAATATTGGTCTGTGGATGAGTGTTATGAGCAAGAGAAGTTTGATAAAAGTGAAACTGAGATAGTAGATGACTTAGAAATACTACTGACGGATGCAGTTGAACAGCGGATGGTTTCTGATGTACCTGTAGGAGTCTTTTTGAGTGGAGGGTATGACTCTTCCTTAGTTACAGCACTGCTTTCTAAAAATAGGGATAGAAAATTACATACATATACCATAGGTTTTCATGACGAAAAATATAATGAAGCTCAACATGCAAAAGTAATAGCTAAGCATTTTGGTACAGAGCATACTGAACATTATGTATCAAAAAAGGAGATGTTGGGTAAAATAGAAACATTGCCTTTTTATTATGATGAACCCTTTGGTGATAGTTCAGCAATACCGACTATGATAGTCTCTGAGTTAGCAAAAAAAGATGTGACTGTTGCACTCTCTGCTGATGGGGGTGATGAAGCCTTTTTTGGTTACAGTAAATACTTTTTTCTTCATAAATTTTCCAATATTTTCTCTTCTACCTTTAAAAAGAGTATGTTGAAAATTACTTTAAATAGTTTTAGTGTAGCGAATATAGAACGTGTCAATACAATACTTCCTAAGAATTTAAAACAGACTAATATAAGAGATAAATATAGTAAATTTAGACGTTCAATACATGCTGATTCACTTGAAGATATGTTTTTACAAGCTTCTTCTTATGTAGATGTTAAAGAGGTAAGTAAGTTTTTAAAAGTGCTAAGAGATCAGAAACAGTATAATAATTTTTCTATGAATAAGAAACGAGAATTTATTGATGAGATGATGCGTGTGGACTATAAAACTTTTATGGTGGATGATGTGTTAACTAAAGTAGATCGTGCTGCGATGTCTGTAAGTCTAGAAGGACGCGAACCATTACTAGATCATCGTATTGTTGAGTATATGGCAAGAGTCCCTGTAGCATTGAAATATAAAAATGGGCAAGGTAAATATTTAGCAAGAGAAATACTTTATAAACATATACCTCAAACTTTGATAGATAAACCTAAAGCAGGATTTCAGATACCATTGCAAGAGTGGTTACAGAGTGACTTGAAGTATTTAGTAGAAAAATATTTAAATATATCAAAGATGGATGATGAGATCTTTGACCTTGAGGAGATAGAACGTATAAAAAAAGAACTATTTTTGGGTAATCATACAAATGTAAGTAAGGTGTGGTTCATCATTATGTATGAGATGTGGAGAGAGAAGTGGTTTGGTAGTTGATGAAAAAAATAGTTTTGCTTTTATTACTATCTCTCTTTGTATTTTTAAATCTTGGAAAATGGATAGATGTAACTACAAAACCTGTAAAGTCTGATGTGATTGTATGTTTAGGTGGAGGAACTTTGGAGCGAGTTAAGAAATCAATTAGTCTCATTAAAGAAGGGTATGCAAAGCAAAATAATTTTTTAATGATAGGTGAGTCCTGGTACAATTTACCTTATATTAAAAAAACTATCCAGATTTGAGTATTCAAATAGAAGAGAGTCCCCAAAATACAGAAGAAGAGATGAAATTTATAAGAGAATATATGAAAGAACATCGTTATAAAAGTGTTTTAATAGTTACTGATGCACCTCACTCTGCAAGAGTAAGTCTGTTGATGTCTATTATTTCTGTTGAGTATAAAGAAAATGTAAACTATCGTGTGGTTGAGAGTGGTGTAAAATGGTGGAATAAAGATACTTATTATAAAAATACAAGAGCAAGAAGTTTTGTATGGTATGAGAGTATAAGAATATTTTACCATTTACTTTTTGATTCCTGGGTACTGATTAATATAAAACATAGTGTAAAGGCTTGAAATTGAAAAAAACTGTTGCAATAGTCATCAACACATCCTGGAACATCTTTAACTTCCGTGTAGGACTGCTCAAAGCTTTAGTAAAAGAGGGTTATAAGATCGTTGCGATCGCTCCAAGAGATGATTACTCTGAAAAGCTTGAAGCTTTGGGTTTTGAGTATCACAACATAGACATTAACAACAAGGGTACAAACCCTGTTGAGGATACCAAACTGGTCTTTGCATTTTACAAACTCTACAAAGAAGTAGCACCGGATATCATCTTGCAATATACGATCAAGCCAAATATCTATGGTTCCATGGCAGCAGGAATGCTTAGTATACCTGTCATTTCTAACATATCCGGGCTTGGTACGGTATTTTTAAATGATAGTATTTCATCTAAAATAGCACGGATGCTTTACAAAATAGCTTTGAAAGTACCTAAAAAAGTCTTTTATCAAAACAGCCATGACAGAGAGCTTTTTATGGATTCAAAGTTAGTCAAAGCAGATAAGACTGACTTACTCCCCGGATCAGGTATAGACACAGAAAAGTTCAAACCGATCAAGACTGAAAGGGATGATGAGGTTATTAAGTTTTTATTTATCGCACGTCTTGTTAGAGATAAAGGATTGGGAGAGTTCGTGCAGGCAGCACGAACAATTCAACATTCAAAATTCAAAATTCAAAATTATAAAAAGCTCCCAGAATTTCATATTCTGGGAGCTTTTTATCCCGGTAACCCTACAGCTATTACTGAAGAAGAGATGAAAGATTGGGAAGATGATGGTTCAGTGAAGTACTTGGGTACCAGTGATGACGTGAAGTCTCTTATCGCTGAAGCTGACTGTGTAGTGCTTCCATCCTATAGAGAAGGGCTTTCTCGAGTACTTTTAGAGGCTGCAAGTATGGCAAAACCTATCATCACAAGCAATGTACCTGGATGTAAAGAAGTGGTTAATGACGGCGTGAATGGGTATTTGTGTGAGGTGAAAGATGCCGATTCGTTGGCGGAGCAGATGAAGAAAATGATCTTTCTCTATGATGAAGAGCGTTTGGAGATGGGACGAAAGGGCAGAGAGAAAGTTATAAGGGAATTTGATGAGAAGCTCGTAATAGGGAAGTATAAAGAGGCAATTGGCGTGATATTGGAGGAAAGATAAATGCAAGTTTCCAGAAAGACCCAAGTGGAATTAACTGTTTTTACGCCTACATTCAATAGGGCGTATTGTATTCACCAGCTATACGAGAGTCTGCTAAGGCAGACGGAAAAAAACTTTATGTGGCTTGTTGTAGATGATGGTTCTACAGATAATACAAGAGAAATGGTGATTAAGTGGCAAAAAGAAAAAAAAATCGATATACGATACATATACCAGGAAAATCAAGGGATGCATGGAGCGCATAATACAGCCTATGCCAATATAGATACTGAACTCAATGTCTGCATCGATTCTGATGACTTTATGACAGATAATGCCGTTGAGTTGATTCTGGATAAATGGAATAGTATCGAACATAAAAGTAATATTTCGGGCATAGTAGGGCTCGATATAGATAAAAAAGGTAATATTCAGGGAAAAATCCCTGATAATATGATGTATTCTACATGGCATGATCTTAATGTTGTTCACAAATCAAGAGGTGACAAAAAATTAGTTTTTAGGACTAACGCAATAAAGAAATATCCAAAATATCCATTTTTTGAAAATGAAATATTTGTGCCCCTTAGTACCTTGTATTTAATGATAGATCAAGATTATAAATTAGCATGTTTACATGAGGCACTCTGTGTCATAGAATATATGCAAGATGGTTCAACTTTAAATATTTTTAAACAGTACAAAAGGAATCCAAGGGGTTTTCGGTATGCAAGACAGATAGAACTTACTTATATAAAAGTATTTAATATACAAGTGAAAAAGGTTTTACATTACATTTCATCGACGTTATTTATAAAAGATTATAAATTTTTTAAAAATAATCCAAAAAAAGTATTGACACTTATATGTTTACCACTTGGTATTTTTTTCCATCTATATATACAGTTTAAAAATAGAAAATAAAGGGGACCTCTAATAATGGGTGAACGAAAAACAATTTACTAAAATAATAGTAACAGCTAGTTTTTAAACACATTCTTTTTTATGAGTCGATAAGGTTTTATTAAGAAGTATCCCCATTGAAGACCTTTAGGAAGATTGATATATAAATATTCATCAAGTGAAGGCTGAAGTAGTCTTGTTCGTAAGTAAATGAATTTTGCCTTTAATCCAGGCAAGAGTTTTGTCTGCATATATGTTGTCTGAAAACTATTTTTTTGAGTTATCCAGCTCTCAAAGATAAAGTGTGAGAGTTGAACGACTTGTGGGTATTTTTTAATTTCATTACGAATACTCGCAGGCAAGGCAGTTTGAAAAAGGATGACATTAAGGTGTAGAGCGAGATAGACCATCTTTTCAAAACCTGTTTCACTCACTTTGTTTATAAGCTTTCCCCAATTGATTTCATTTCTTTGGATGAAAAGATCTATGTCTTTAAGCCATATAATCCTTTCCCATAAATGCTTAGAACCGTGGATAGCAAGATAGACAAGTAAATTTTCATTCGAAAAAGTAAGCATAGTATTGCCATTTAATTTTACTTCTTGTGTCTCTAGCCAAAAATTTTCAAGATCCATTTGTATAGGGTAATTTTGATTTAAAAATGCCCAATGCATCTCAAGATGAATACCCTTAGATGGATGAATAAAACTTAAATCTTTTGCATATTTTAACCTGACAGATGTTTGAACAGATGTTAAAGGTAATAAGTGTTGGTATCCAGACTTTTTGAATAAAATATCAATTTTATCGATGTCTTCTTTTTTAATAAGAATATCTAGATCACCAAATTGTCGTAAAGTAATATCCCCATACGCCATTTGAGCAAGAGTAGGGCCTTTGAATGCTAGAGCATCAATATTATGTTTAGCAAATAATTTAATTAGATAAATAAGCTCAGCTGACATAAGCATATTACGTTGAGATATAGTTTTATAATGAGATTGTAATTTCAACAAAAAATTATCTATATTTAATGAACTATTTTTTGTGTGAAATAATTGTTTAATAGTTTTATACACTAATGGTACAATACCATGTTTATATGCCAATTGAATAATATGAGAAATGGAGATGTTTTCATCAGTAATAGAGGTGTGAAGATATGCAATCTCTTTTTTAGTTAAATCTGATTTAGTACAATAGATAAGAAATTGAAAATGTTTGTCTGTTTTTTGCATAATTGAATTTTACAGAAGTTTAGATTAAAAACTAACTAAATTTTAAAAAACATTTGCGTGACAATTTAATAATACAATGAATTATATAGTTATTTTATTATATAATAAATTTAATGTTAGATAGATTTTAAGGAAAAGGAAGAAGTATGGGAGTGATAGCAAGAACATTAAGTACACTAGGTACAGTAGTTTTATTGAGTGGGTGTGTAAATACACCTACACCTACAGAGGAATATACATATGATTCGAATAAGGTACATATAATTAAGTATCAAGATGAGAGTTATCATTATAGACCTAATCACTCTTGGAGTTATAAATTAAACGCCAACAGTGCAAATATGAATAATATTACATCAGGTGGTGTATTATCTTGTAAAGAGGGTGATATTTGGTATATTTCTCTTAAAGATAGAGAAGAAGAGAGAAAGATACGTTATAGATACTTTATTAGTTTATCTAAACTACAAATTAATGAGATGAGAGAGGATTCTACATTTATTCCTAGAGAAAACTCTAAAGAGTTTAAAAATTTAGTTAGAATGGATAGTGAGTATGCAAAACTTGGTCTAATAGGTTGTTCAGGTAAGATACCAAAAGCAGAAATAGAAAAAATTATACCTCAGAGTAGTGCTATTAATGTACCTACACTGTAAAATTTTATAAAATTAAAAAGGGAAAAAATGAAAAATACATTCTTATCATTGATTACTATTATTAGCTTAAGTAGTTTTGCTTTTGCTGAACAAAATAGTGTGATAATGCAAGCTATTGAGGAAGAGAACTCTTATGAAGATGTAGATGCAGGCGTATATATTGGTCTCGCTTATTCTCATCACTCACATGATGCTGATACGCGCGATAAAACAACTATGTCAGAAATGGACTTTTATGCAGTAACACTTCAAGTGGGATATAAATTTAATCCTTATATTGCGGTAGAGGGAAGATATGCTAAGACATTTGGTGAGCCTTGGCAAGTAAAAGGTGCAATGCCTAGTGATGATTCTGAGATCTCTACAATGGGTATATATCTTAAACCAATGTATCCTATTGGACCTGAATTTGACATGTATGTATTACTTGGGTATACAAGTACAGAGGTTATAGGCGAATTTTCAGTAGATGATTCATTTGCTTTTGATGAAGGTTCTTTTTCATGGGGAGTAGGTGGTACCTATGCTTTAACTGAAGAGCTGGCACTTTTTATAGATTATACAGAATTTTATGATGATAATCCTGTAGGGCGTGATAGTGTTGTAGACAGTTTTAACTTTGGACTATCATATCATTTTTAAGAAGGAAAAATTATGAAAAAAATAATATTGAGTATATTAATAGTTAGTAGTATGATGTATGCTAAGGGAAAAGTTGTTGCACCTCTTATGATTATTGAAGAGATTGTTGAAGAGAATAGCTTTTATTTGGGTGCAGGTATGGCTGCATTATCAGCAAGAGATTCTACTGTAAGTATGAATTTTTTTGATATTACAGAAGATCAAGATAGATTGGCAGATTTTACACTTCATGCAGGATATTGGTTTACAGATTATCTTGCTGTAGAGTTAAGATATGCTGTAGGATTTCATGATGATGATATGCTTGAAATGGATTCTGGCTGGGGTCTGTTTTTAAAACCAACTTATAAATTTGATGATGCAGAAAACAAAGCTTATGGGGATAATTACTTTTCAGTCTATGGTCTTTTAGGATATGGAAATGTAGCATTCTCTGGAAGAAATAAACTGCAAGGTGATATAGATAATACAGATTATCAATGGGGTCTTGGTGTAAGTTATACATTTAGAGCTATCTCTGGTTCAGACGACTATCCATATAGTGATAATTGGACAGTGTTTGCAGATTATACAAGTCTTGGAAGAGATATGGATGGTATTATATTAGATACTCCACGTAAAGCAGATTTAGATGCATTAACATTAGGTTTACTCTATCACTTTTAAACTTCTATCTATCAAAGTTAGATAATCAGACTTTGATAGATGTATTATAATATAACAATTACTTCTCAATTTCCCAAGGACTATAATGAATACAAATGATATACCAAATAATAATGATGAAATAAATATAAAAGAAATTTTTATAACTATTTATCAATATAAATATATGATTATTATTTTAGTTTTATTTTCTACGCTAATTTCTGCTTATTATGCATATTTTAAACCAAATATCTATAAAGCATCTACAACAATAGAGGTTGGATCTGGAAAAAATGCTGGTAGTGATATGCTAAATATGGCAATGAATACAGAAAAAATGAACTCTGCTACAGAGATAGAAATTATTACCTCAAGGTATTTAAGAGAAAAAGCACTAAAAAAAGTTAATTTTACACATCTTTACTATACGACAAGGAAACTTAGAGAGATAGAACTCTACAAGGATGCACCATTTAAAGTAGGTATGCTTAAAGGATTTGATGTCTCTTTTGATTTTTATCCCATTGATGATAAAAGTTATAGATTAGTTGTTGAAGATGCAATTACTGTTGATGGTAAAATTTGGAGTTATGATAAAGTACATATGTATGCTAAGGAGATTGTATCGGAGTATTTTCATCTTAATATTGTAAAGACTAAGGATGCTAAAGATTCACAGTACCGTTTTGTAATTGAAGAGAATGGAAATTTACATGGTGGTGTAAATGTACGTAGGAGAGCTAAATATTCTACAATACTTGAAATATCATATACTGATAATGTACCCTTGCGTGCTAAAGAGTATGCAAATGCATTAGCTGAAGCATATATAGAACAAAATATAGATAAAAAAACCAAAGAAGCAACACGAAAACTTGACTTTATTGATAAACAATTAAAAAATATTACTGAAAACCTCAAGAGTTCAGCTATTAAAGTTGAAGAGTTTAAAAAGGGTGCTAAGACCGTTGATTTAAGTTCAAAAGCAGAAATAGTTATTGGTAGAGTTTCAGAATATGAAAAAGAGTTGGCTGTAATAAATATTGATGAAGAGATGCTTAACGGTGTATATAAACAGGTAAAATCTGGAAGGAATCTGGAAAGTATCTCTATATTAGCTGTAGGTATGGCTGAATCCTCTGTATCAAGAATTGTTAAGGAGCTTCAAGATGCCATGATGAAAAAAAGAGCATTAAGAGAAGATTATACAGAGTTATATCCAGAAGTTGTTAAGTTGACAAAAATGATAAAACAGCTTAAAAAAACCATAGTTTTAACTGTAAAAAACATGAGAAAAAGTGTAAAAAATAAAAAACATTTAATTAAAAAAGCTATTACTGAACAGCAAAAACTTTTAAATGAACTTCCAGCAGATGAAAGAGTTTTTGGGCAGCTTCAACGTAAGTTTGTAGTAAATGAGAAGATTTATTCTTATCTATTGGAAAAACGTTTAGAGACAGCAGTGGTAAAAGCTTCTACAGTAAGTAACAATAGAATTCTTGACAGTGCTACTACTCCAATGGGTGCAATTTCTCCTAAAAGAAAGATGATAGTATTATCTGGATTTATAATTGGGCTTCTTTTGGGCTTAGGATTGGCATTTATAAGGGGCTTTTTAGATAACCGTATTAAAAGTGAAGATGATATTTTAGTGAAAACTAATACACCTGTTTTAGGGCAAATTCCAAATATTAAAGGTGAAGTTGATAAAATAAAAGTATTCTCATCACCAAAATCAGCAGTAGCTGAGTCATTTCGAAATATACGTACAAATTTACAATTTATGGCTAATAAAAATAAAACGCATACGATTGCAATTACTTCTACAGTAGGTGGAGAAGGTAAAACAACTATATGTATCAATTTAGCAGCAATTATGAGTATGTCTGGGAAAAAGACAATAATATTAAATTTAGACATGCGTAAACCAACACTTCACCAAAGGTTTGGACTTGCAAATATTTATGGAATGAGTAATTTACTATCGGGTTATTTTAGTTTAAATGAAGTGATACAGACTACAAAATATGAAAATTTAGATATTATCAGTTCTGGTCCTATACCTCCTAATCCTAGTGAATTAATTCAAACTGAATTCATGGAAGCAGTATTAAATAAATTAAAAGAGATATATGATATTATTATTATTGATACACCACCTGTAGGTTTGGTTACAGATGCAAGAACATTAATGCACTATGCAGATACGACACTTTATGTAGTAAGAGCTGATTATTCAAAAAAAGATTTTATACGTAATATAAATGACCTTTCATTAAAAGATGATGTTAAGGGATTAAGTATATTAATTAATGATGTTAAGATGAATAATGGAGGATATGGATATGGATATGGATATGGATATGGATATTATGAAGAAGACAAGCATTAAAATGCAGTACAGTAAGAGACTAAATGTCGAATCGAATAAAAAATGATTTTTTCTTTTTTTAAGGGAAAGGAGAAGAGAGTTAGTTCAGAATTAAAAGTAGATGTACATTCTCATCTTATTCCTGGTATTGATGATGGTTCTCAGAGTATGGAGGAGAGCCTTGCTCTTCTTAAAGGCATGGAAGTATTAGGGTATAAAAAAATTATTACTACACCCCATATTATGTCTGATGCTTATCCAAATACGCCAGAAAATATAAATATAGGTTTGAAAAAATTACGTTATGCTGCATTTAATGAAGGTATTAAACTACAAATCGAAGCTGCAGCAGAGTATTATCTTGATGATAGTTTTTATGAACTCCTTAAGAAAGAAGATCTATTAACACTTAAAGATAATTATGTACTTTTTGAAACCTCTTATTTCTCTAAGCCTTTACAGCTTGAAGAGATGATTTTCTCTATGACATCATCAGGGTATATTCCTGTAATGGCACACCCTGAACGTTATAGATATATAAAAGATCCCTTAGCAGAATATAGTAGATTTCAAGAATTAGGTGTGGTTTTTCAAGTGAATTTAAACTCTTTTGCAGGTCACTATGGTCGTAAAGCTAGAGAATTGGCATTTTTTTTGAGTGAAAATGGCATGATCAGTTTTTTAGGATCTGATATACACCATAAAAAGCAGGTAGAAACATTAAGTAATGTTTTTATGCTAAAAGAGTATAAAAATATTTTAAAAAATAATAAGATTTTAAATGATACGTTTATCTAATAGATTGTATGTTATAGTTCAAATTATTAAACAAGAGGATTAAATATGTTAAAAAAAGAAGTATTACTTTTAATGGTAGTTGCATTAATTATAGGTGGGTGTTCAAGTAAGTCAGGTTATCAGCTTTTGCAAACAGAGCAGAACCTAAGTAAACAAAATGTTAAAATAAGTGCAAGAAGCATAGAGTATAGAATCTTAGCACAAGACAGACTTTCTATCTCTTTATATCGAGATCCTGAGCAAGGGACAGATGGTAGAGGTTCCTTAGGGCAAGAGATGAATGTAAAAGGAACTTTGGTCAATGCAAAAGGATATATTCCTTTGCCACTTATAGGTAATATTAGGGTGGTAGGTTTAACTCAGACTCAAGCTGCTAATCGTATCACAAAACAGTATAAAAAGTATTTAAATACGCCTTCAGTCTATGTGGAAGTAATGAATAAAAAGCTTTTAGTTTTAGGTGAAGTTAGAAATCCTGGAGTTGTTCCTATAGATAAAGAGAAGATGACACTTTTTGAGGCACTAGCTCATGCAGGAGACTTTACAGACTCTGCTATTAAAAATAGTGTTGTGATTGTTACTAATACAAAAAGTGGTATGAAGATGAGAACAGTTGATATGACAAATTTTGATACGATGAATTATGCTAGCTTAATGTTAAGGCCTAATGATATTGTATATGTTAAGCCAAATGGTTGGAAAGAGTTTAAGGTTACTTCGAGTGATGTATTATCACCTTTAGATCCATTACTTAAGCTTGCAGGTGCATTTGCTACATTTAAATATTTAGCAGACTAAGGTAACTTATGAATTTTGAATTTTTATTAATTTTCCTACTCTCATTAGGTTTAATTAATATAATTCAAAAAAAAGCCCACTATTTGGGATTCGTAGATATTCCAAATGAACGTAGCTCTCATGAAAAACGTATGCCAAGAGGAGCAGGTATAGGCTTCTATCTGGCAGTTGTTTTGGTTCTTCCACTATTTTATTTTGATATTATCTTCTCTTACATCTGGACAGCACTTGCAATATTTTGTGTTTTTGTAGTAGGTGTATTGGATGATCATCATGACACCTCTCCAAATACAAAGTTTTTTGTGATTTTTTTTAGTACATTTTTGCTCTATCTTGATGAAATTTATATTAGTAATATAGGTACTTTTTTTTCTTATGAATTATCTTTAAGCTGGTTTGCTCTTCCTTTTACGGCTTTCTCTTTAGTTGCTTTTACTAATGCCTTAAATTTAATAGATGGATTAGATGGTTTAGCAGCCTCTGTAAGTATTGTTATTTTAAGTACTTTTTTTGCTATTGGGTATCAAAATGATGATCTTTTTATCATGTTAATATCTGGGTCATTTATCTCATCACTTTTAGCATTTTTACTATATAACTGGCATCCTGCATCGATTTTTATGGGAGATAGTGGCTCATTGACTTTAGGTTTTGTTATTTCATTATTGGCTATTAAGTCTCTAGCATATATCCCTGCAATAAGTATATTGTTTATTGCCGCAATTCCTATTTTAGATACATTTATTGTGGTGATTCTTCGTAAGAGAAATGGACGTTCCATATTTTCTGCCGATAAGTGTCATATACATCATGTATTAAAGGTTTTTTTTGAAAAAAATATACAAAAAACAGTTATAACTTTAGTAATTTTTCAGTTAATCTACTCTTTAATAGGTTTCCAGTTAGATAAAAATATAAATGGAGAGTATTTACTTCTCTTCTTTATAGTTAATATCACCGTTTTTTATCTTTTACTCTCATTTATGATTAGAAGACTAAAGATTGAGTGCTAGTATTAAGGCTTTACCTTGTTCATAACTTCTAACCAGTCTCGTAAAAAGTATTTTTTTATGTACGTCTCCTGATGCGGTACTAAACAGCTTGAACAGTTTTGATGTATGGCTTCTTTGCTTTGAAAAGTAGTACCATCTTTTGAGTCTATACTACAAACACTATACACAGTTTTCTCTTTTTTTATCTCTATACCATTATCGTTAAATCTAAAGTTTGGGCAGGCACAGAAGTAGCAGTTTAAAAGTTCTATCTCATGGCATTTTTTATTCTCTTGATAGAGTGGACAAAAATCAGGCTCTTTTGCAACCATATTTTCAAACCTAAAATATCTTATTATCTCATCATCACTTAAATGTTTTAATTTATCTACTATAACTTTATGTTTTTCTCCATGTTCACTAAACCATTGACTATAACTCATATCTTCTAAACTCCAAATATTTTAATGTTTCAACTTTTTGACCTAGTAGTGCCATCATAGCACTAATACTTCCTGCATGAGAGCATAGCAGTATCTCTCTGTTTGTAGGTAGTGTAGATAAAAAATCTTTTAAGCGTTGATGCAAATGCTCTTGTGACTCCTCACAAATATAGGTATGCCAACTCGCTTCAGAATCAAGAGAGGATACATCATAATCTTCTAACTGTTCAATATCTGCAAAAGACTTCTGCTCTATTTCACTTTTAAACTTCACTTCACGAAGCCGTGAGTCTGTAGTAAAGGTCTTGTTCAGTGCTTCAAGTGTCTCCCCACAACGTTTAAGGTCTGATGCTATGCAGATGTCAAATGCTTTTTCTTTAAGCGTAGAGAGTTGATAGGCATCTAGAAGTGTGTTATCTATGCTTACATCACTCCATCCAAGGTAGGTACCCTGTAACGCCTTAGCCACAGGGGCATGTCTAAGTAGAGTTAGTGCCATAGCAGGGCTACTGTGATGAGAAGAAGTATCTCTACACTCTCAAGTGTAGATCCTAAAACATCACCATTGACAAAGCCTAGTTTTGACTTAATAAACCCAGTTGTGAGTAGAGCTAAAGTAACACCAAAGAGTAAAAGAAAAATAAAATGAATAGAAATTAAAAGTGTGCCAACTACTCCAAAGAGTATGAATGCACTCCAAAAATACTTAGCTGTGAGTGCCACTTTAAGTTGAGTAGCAAATGAGGAGTTAAAGGTTTGTGTGTAAAAAAGTACCAAAAGTGCCAAACGACTCACCATAAGCACTGCTATCAAAGGCGTAAAAAGATGATGCATCAGTAAAAATACAATCCCAGAGACTTTAAGTAAAACAAATCCAATAGCCCACAATACTCCCATAGCCCCTACAGTAGGCTCTTTAATAATACTATAGGCATCTTTACCTGAATGAGACGCATAGAGGGCATCTGCCACATCTATCACTGCTTCAGTGTGTAAAAAACCATAAAGCATCATATAGACTAGGGCTGAGATAACCGCTCCATACCAGCCAAGAGGCTCAAGTAAGCCATAAAGCCCTACAGCAAGTATACCCAATACCATACCAATAAATGGAAGGAAAAAGAGCATAGATGCTAACACAGGCTTAGCAGTTAAATCTACCTCTTTTCCAAATGAGACAGGTAAGAGTGTAAAATATGAAAAAGCAAACTTCAAACCTAAATACCACTTAAAGAACACTGTTAACCAACCTCTGCACATCTAGCTTCTCTCTCATCGTACTTACAAATGCCTCTATGGTCTCCTCTGTATATTTTTCAAACCATTCATCTGAAAATAGCCCATGAGAAAAAGTACCATAGACTTTTTGGCTCTTATACTCCAGTGGGTATTTTTTACTTGTCCCATGGTGGATTTCAAATTTTGCTCCATCTCGTTTGACTGTTTTCTCTTTTTGAAAAACAATCTCATCATCTATAAACCCAAGGGCTTCCATAGTTGTAGGCTCACTACACTCTACCAATGCCTCATCTACTATAGACGCAAACATCATCTCATACCCTCCGCATATGCCTATGATGTGTACCTTACCCTCACGATGCAGTGCTTTAAGTGTATCAAAAATGCCTGTTTTTTTGAGCCACTTTAAATCCTCCATCACCAGTTTAGACCCAGGGAGTATGACGCAGTCAAAGTGTTTTAACCTGACATTGGAAGAGACAAACTCTACACAGGTGTTTGGGTCAGCGATGAGGGGTTCAAAGTCGTTGTAGTTACTCATGGTAGGGTAGGCGATGACCCCAACGGTTCTTGTAGATTTAGAGCAGTCTTGACTAAGGTTTTTCAGGCTTTCACTGTCTTCAAAACCAAGGTTAAATGCTAGGTGTGGCAGTACACCCAGGAGAGGTATGCCAAACTCCTCTTCTATGATGCGTATGCCCTCATCAAACAAGCTAAGATCACCTCTAAATTTATTGACTATCACCCCGATGACATTTTGCTTTAGTGCCTTAGGCAGTAAGTTATATACACCCCAGATAGAAGCAAATACCCCACCTTTCTCTATGTCTGCTACGAGGATGATTTTGGTATTAAACGCTGTAGCGATGTATATGTTTGAGAGGTCTTTGTCCATAAGGTTTAACTCTACAGGACTTCCTGCACCCTCAGCAATCACACAGTCATAGCGTGCATCTAAGTATGAAAAAGCTTCATAGACTGTAGGTTTCAGCGTATCTAGGTCACGGTAGTATGCCCGTACATCTTTCTCCTCCACGACTCTGCCACCCACGATGAGTGATGCAGTATTACCACGACCAGACTTAAGAAGTACAGGGTTGTTGTGCCAAGAGGTTTCTACTTTAAGTACAGAGGCTTGAAAGTGCTGGGCTACAGCTATCTCAGCGTTGTCTGAAGCGACTTGAGCGTTGTTGGAGACATTTTGGGCTTTAAAGGGTGCAACACTGTAGCCTAAGTCTTGAAGTATTTTTGCGATGACAAAGGTAATGGTACTCTTCCCTGCATCTGAACTTGTGCCAAATATACTGATGTTATTCATTTTAAACGCACCTTTAGTCCAAGTTTTACTTCAAATACTTCATCACAAAAGGATGCCAATTTTTGACCTACAACCCCTGAACGGTCAACATATTTACGACTCTCTTTGTCTAAAGGTATCACCCCTGAAGCAACATCATTTAGCACAAAGACAATGTTCGCCTCCATCTCTCCCCACGCCTCTACTTGAGCCAAAACAGACGCTTCTGACTCTTCTAGGGTGTTCAGTAACCACATAGAGACACAGTCCACAAGGTAAGTCTCTCCCTCTTTCAGTACAGAAGAGAAGTCTAAAGGCTCTTCTATGCTTACAAACTCATCTTGACGTTGTAACCGATGCACAGATATACGCTCCTCCATCTCACCATCATCATAGCTGTTGTCATAAGTTGCGATGTAGTAGGGCTTCTTTATTGCCAAAGCCAAAGCCCTCTTTTCTGCTAGTAGGCTTTTGCCTGACTTTTGTCCACCGTAGTATAGGCTTTTCATTTGATTAGTCCTGATTGTCTAGTTTTAATTAGCCACCGTGGCTTCTGCTCGTGTTGTAGTGTAGCAAGAACTTATTCGTCGGAATATCCATTTTGATTTTTACTCTGCCAGTTCCAACTATCTTGACACATGTTATCCATGTTGTACCTAGCTTTAAAGTTTAATATTTTTTTTGCTTTTGAAGCATCTGCATAACAAGATGCGATATCACCATCTCTTCTTGGTTTAATGGTATACTTCACCTCTTTTTGACTTGCTTTTTCATAAGCTTTTACAACTTCAAGTACACTGTATCCATTCCCTGTACCTATGTTGATAGCTTCACATTGAGAAACTGTTAAAGACTCCAATGCTTTTAGATGTGCATTTGCCAAATCTACTACATGTATGTAATCTCTCACACCAGTACCATCTGGAGTATTATAATCATCACCAAACACACTTAAACACTCTAGCTTGCCTATAGCAGTTTGAGATATGTAGGGCATAAGGTTATTAGGTGTATCACTAGGGTCTTCACCTATTAATCCACTTTTATGTGAACCAACAGGATTAAAGTATCTTAATATAGATATTTTCCAACTATCATCACTCTTGTAGAGGTCTCTTAAAATATCTTCTATCATAAGTTTTGTAGTGCCATAAGGGTTTGTCGTTCTTAGCGGATGAGCTTCATCAAGTGGTAGATACTCAGGATCTCCATACACTGTAGCAGAAGAACTAAAGACAAAAGTTTTTATACAGTTTATTTTCATAGCACGAAGCAAACATAAAGTACCTTGAACATTGTTATCATAATACTCCAAAGGTTTTGCTACAGACTCTCCAACAGCTTTTAATCCTGCAAAATGAACCACAGCATCACACCCTTTTAAAGCTGGTACTAAACTCTCTTCATCTCGTATATCACCCTCTATAAATGTGATAGATTTAGAAGTGATTTGTTCTACTCTTTTAAGTGCTTCCTTACTAGAGTTTGATAAATTGTCATATACTACAATTTCATAGCCATTTTCCAGTAATTCTACACAAGTATGACTTCCTATGTATCCTGCTCCACCTGTTAAAAATATTTTTTTCATATTGTCCTATGTTTATTGTATTAGTAATAAAACTCACTATTTTATCTTTTGTAATTGTAGCAAAATATTTTAAATTACTCACTATAAAACAATGCACTCATATAGCCTACAACTTGTGTCTCATCTCCGCTATAGTCGGCACTAGTACGATAGTCTAATAGTTTAGATCTTAACCCTAGTTGCTTAGCAGTATTTAGTATGGTTTTAACTCCAAGTAAACCACAGGCTTCACACTCTTTTAGTTGATCAATATCAACTCTTTTAATGGCATCTAGGCAGTATTTATCAAGTTGTTTAGCTTTATGTTGGGTATGAAAGTGACTGAGATCTGTACTGATGATTATGGCATTGTCTTTGTTGGAGAGAAGTGTTAAGAGTATTTTTTCGAGCAGTAGAGGAGAGGTGTCACCATAAATTAGTTCTATAACTTTGGCTTGTGGAAGATAGTGTTGGATAAAGGGCATTTGTACTTCTGTAGAGTGTTCTTGTTGGTGTGCCTTGGGTTCAAAGCTTATGGGGTGCTTCTTTGCTAATGTGATGAGATAATCAGTATCAATTACTATATCACCACATGGTGTCTCAAACTCTTCATAATAACTTCCACTAATCCCCTTGAAATAGTGATGATGACTAGGACCTATCACTATAATGCGTTTTGCGTTGCTATGAGAGAGAATATTATAAGCAATATTGGCAGTAAATCCACTATAAACATAGCCTGCATGTGGTACGATGATTGCTTGGGGTATATTTTGGTAGAGATGATTGTCTTGAAGGGTTGTACCTAAATTTTCTGTGAATTTTTGAAAATATATTTTTAGTTTGTTGCATTTATCAGGATAAAACGAGCCTCTGACAGATGCTAGTCGTTTTGATGCCATAGTTACTTCTCCTTATATTTTGTTGCTTGATAGGTTTGGATACTTGGATGCTCTTTGAGGCACGCTTTGGAGAGATTTGCTTTGAGACAAAGTGAAGCAAAAAATGTTTCAAAGGTAGGTAACTGTTCCCAAACACTAGGCAAATAAGTCGCATGATGTTTACCTAGTTGGAGGATTACACCATCTATTTGAGGTTTAATTTGATTTTTGAGGTCTTCTATATCGCGATACTCTATGGGTTTTGCAGCTGAGAGGAGCGAGACTTCAATGTGAATCTTATTAAACTCTTGTATACTCAACGGCTTAAAACGAGGATCACTCAGAGCTGCTGCCTGAGCATTGGCGATAATATCTTTGTAGAGTGGACGATATGCAGTGAGTGATCCGATACACCCTCTCAACTGTTCGTTAGGTGCTTGTGTTAAAGTTACAAAAACAGCACCTTGCTGGTTAAGCTGCGGATAATGACTACGAGCTTGTGCCAAATCAAAGTTATCTTCTATCCCTAAAGATACAGCAATAGCTGCTTTGGCTAACTGTATAAATACTTCACCCATACTAACCCCTTGTAATCGTATTTAAGCTTTTTGAAAAGTTCTATGGCTGGGAGTTCTAATTGTAGGTATTCGCTCATTTGTCTAAGCCATTTATTTTTAAAAGCTCCAATAGTTCAGTTTCAGATAAATTTTCTTTTTGCGTTTTAGAATAGATTGTCATAAGAAAAATATTATTACTTTTATCTATAAAATAGTACACCACTCTAAAGCCACCACTCTTCCCTGTCGAAATAGAAGAGTTAGAAACTCTTATTTTATAGCAATTATACTGTAAGGGTATGCCCGATTTTGGATTGAGGCTTAACTCTTTTTTTAAATCTTGCAAGTCTATTTTGATTTTTTTATACTTTTTAGCTAATTTTTTTAATTTTATAGAAAATGTTGCTAATGCTACAAGATTATAGTTCATCAAGTAACTCATCTAGCGTTTGTAGTTTATCTACTTTAGAAGGATCATCTAAAACCTCTTTTAACTCTTTACAAGCTGTATCAAACTCATCATATTGTTCTTGAAGCTCTTGTTTCTCTATATAAGACTTAATAGACTCTATAATAATATCTGTTCTATTTAAAGCATATTTTTCAGTAAATTCATCTATCTGTTCTACCAAATAAACGGGCAATCTAAGTCCTACTTGTTGTTTTTGAAGTTGTGCTAATGAGTGCATAGTAAAATCCTTTTCATTTTTATATATTTAATTGTATACTATTACTATACATAAGTCAAACAGTTCTCATTTTATTATCTCACAAAGTGCATTTTGTATGACCTCTAACTCTTCCAAAGTCAGTGTATATAACTTCTCTGATGCAAGCATCACAATCTTTTTCTAGATTATAAAATATAAAATTAATAGGGGAGGGCTATAGAGAGAGGAGTTAAAGCTCCATAAATGGAGCCTTAAAGGGGTTAGTTCACTGCTACTTCTACAGCTGTACCTTCCCAGATACCGTGTTTAGTACAGTAACCATGAGCAACAAGTTTCAGTTTTTTACCTGTTGGGATAATAGTAAATGTAGTTGTGTTGTGAGCTTTAATATTTCCAAGTGTTCCTGGAATGTATGTAGCTTGAGCTAGTTTAGTCTCACCATTGAAAAGTGTTACGGACTCAATGTAGTGATCGAAATCATCTGGGTGAGTGTATTCGTTACCCATTGTAACTGTTACTTCAAATGGCTCTCCAGCTGTTGCTGTGTCTGCACATGTAATAAACGGTGAGTGTCTGTCTATAAGGTCTTTCTTTGCTTCTCTATCTACTTCGCTGATGTCAACGTATTTGTTAATTTTTGGCATTTTATTTCCTTTTTTATGTTTTGATAAGAGCATTATAGCACAAGTAAAGTTAAATAGGATAGATTTACTCCTATTTAACTATTTTTCTTCTTTCATGTTACTTTCTGCCCATTTTCTTATTTGCATTCTTTTACTTCTTGAAAGTTTAGCTTCTTCATGTAAACTCAAATACATAGGAAGAGGCATACGTAAGCTTATGGTTTTTGCTATGTCATTATAGAGTTTTTGTTTTTTACTTTCATCGTAAGTGTTCCACTCCTGAAAGTTTAACCATGCTCTACCATCGTTAATATGACCTTTAACTCCCCATGAGAGTGGTGCTACATTACCATACCAAGGTATTTTTGACTCATATGAGTGACAGTCATAACATGAAGTCTTTAGCATAGTCATTATCTCTTGTGAAGCGACTATTTCAGCCTTTGGGTCAATAGACTTTGGTTTGGGTATCTCTATTTGAATGGCTTGGACTAAAACAAAAGTACCTATAGACCATAGTAGTATTTTTTTAAACATTTTATCTCTTTAATATTGGGTGGATTATCCACATTTTCCTGGTGCACATTTCATGCCTCCACATTTACCCTCTAATTTACTCTTGATACTTCCTGACTGCATATTGTCTAACATCTCTTGTGTCTCTTTAGGATGTGCTATGAAGTTGTACCCTTTATAAAGCGTGTAAACTCCATAGAAAATCACAAGCATGGCTGCTAGTTTCATCATAGTACCACGTAGAGAGCCTTTTTGTAAGAATTTAGTAATACTACCTAAGAAAAAGAGTGCAGGGATAGTCGCTAATCCAAAGGATGCCATAACAATAGCACCCCATAAAGGTGAGGCTGTACTCGCTGCAAAAATAGCAAAAGAGTAAACTAAACCACAAGGGATGATACCATTAAGCATACCAAGTAAAAAGAAGCTTTGAAGTGATTGACTGTTAATAAGTTTTCTAAAATTGTTTTGAAACCAACCTTGTCTAGAGATAGAGAGTTCTGCTGAGTTAAGAAACTTAATGTTACCTACAAGTGAAAGCCCTGCTAGAACCATAAGTACACCTGTAAGTACAAAAAGTACACCTTTAGTTGCAGGAGTAAAGGCAATGGCTTTTCCTAGTAGACCAAACATAGCACCTAATATAGTGTATGTAGTGACACGTCCAAAGTTGTAGGCAAGATGTGATACTGTTTGTGTTACCCAAGATGATGTTTGGTCTATTTTAGTAGAACTGTAAGCAACAACAATACCTCCACACATACCAATGCAGTGTCCTACACTACCTAAAAAAGCAGTACTAAAGATGATTAAAAGGTCTATATTATTCATTTAAATAACTCTTTGATTTTAAAATTATAAAACTATAGTGTTTTTTTGTTAAAATGCTGTTAAATGTAATTAAAGAAGAGTTATTGTTGTAAGGAAAAAAATGTTTAAACAATTTAAGCGTAATATTATGAAGATATTTAGAGAACTGTTGGTTTATCATCATAGTTCATTAGAGTATAGAGCAAAGATATTAACTCTTATAGTATCAGCCAATGGAGAGATGTGCGAATGTGAGAAGGAGAAACTTCAAGAGATAGCTTCTGCTATTTATAAAAATGACCCAGATAGAGCAGATTTGCTTATCGATGCTGTTCATGAGTACCATACAAAAATAATTACTAACAATGGTTTAGACTTTGAACATCTTATTCAGTTGGTACAAAAAGAGACTAAAGAGGTAAAGCGTTATCATGAAAAAATAGATATGGAGTTACTAATGAAACTTCATGAGTGTACAAAAGATGAAGATGAGATTTTATTTCAAGAACGTATTTTGGAATTTCTTAGAGTGTTAAAAGATGAAGCAAAAGGTTAAAATATGAGTAGTGGTTGGGGATGTCAATACATGGGTAGCAAAGATGATGATAAGGAGTGGTGCTTAAAACTACATCATCACTGTGAGCCAGGGTGTAAAGGGTGTATTATTGCAGGTAAAGTAGAGTTTACTCAACCCAATATCTCTGAAGAACAAGAGAGAAAGGTTAAGAGAAGAAGTGATACTCCTTTAGGATAGAATATGCTTATGCTAGCTCTTTTCCAAATTTTGCTTTTAACTTTGCCAACTTTGGAGGTATAACTGCCATACAATACCCTTGCATTTGGTTTTGACGGTAGTAGTCTTGGTGGTAAGATTCTGCTGGGTAGTAAACGTCTAAAGGTTCTATAGTTGTAACTATAGGGTTAGGGTAGTCAAGTTGTGCTGCTTTTAGGGCTGCTTGGGCTCTGTTTTTACTCTCTTCATCTGTGTAGAGTATAGTTGAGCGGTATTGTGTACCCCTGTCTGCACCTTGTTGGTTAAGAGTAGTAGGGTTATGTACTACAAAAAATATATCAAGTAGAGTCTCTTCTGTAATGATACTGCTATCATAACTGATTTTAATCACCTCTGCATGTCCTGACTCTCCTGTACATATATCTCTGTAGGTAGGGTTAATGGTTTGACCATTGGCATATCCACTCTCGACATCGCTAACACCTTTTAGTAGTTCAAATACTGCCTCTGTACACCAAAAACATCCACCACCGACTATAAGTTCTTTTTTTGCCATTTTATTTTCCTATTTATATTATGTTTACTATATTTGCTATAATACCTAACAAAATAAAAACTAATCTAAATTGGAGAAATTTTTAATGAATGTTAATGTTGTATGTCCTCATTGTTTCAAAGTAAACCGTATTCCTAAAAAAGAGTCTTATGCTAAAGCGAACTGTGGTTCATGTAAAAATTCGTTGTTAGAGAGTAAACCAGTGGCTGTAGATGCAGATAAATTGAGTACCTTTTTAGCCAATAGTGATATTCCTGTGGTTGTAGATTTTTGGGCTCCATGGTGTGGTCCTTGTTTGCAGATGGCACCAGCATTTGAAGAGGCTGCTTTAAGTATGCCACTTCAAGCTCAGTTTCTTAAAGTCAATACAGAAGAGCAGCAGACCCTTGGAGGGCAGTATAGTATTCAGAGTATCCCTACACTTATAGTTTTTAAAGGGGCTAAAGAGGTAGAAAGGCTTAGTGGTGCATTGAGTGCTGGGCGTTTACAGAGTTGGGTTAGGCAGTATCTGTAGATGAGTAAAATATTACTCATAGAGGATGATGCCAATCTAAACGAAACAGTTACAGAGTTTCTTGAAGAGCATGGATATGAAGTGGTATCAGCTTATGATGGATATGAAGCACAGGAAAAACTCTATGAAAGTAAGTATGATTTAATTTTATTAGATGTAAATATGCCTGGTATTAATGGATTTGATTTACTGAAAAAAAGCAGAGAAGAGGGGCTTGTTGCTCCTTCAATTTTCATTACATCAATGGACTCTGTAGAAGATTTAGAAAAAGGTTTTGAGAGTGGTTGTGATGACTACATACGTAAACCTTTTGCTCTGAAGGAGTTATATATACGTATTGATACCCTTCTTAAAAGAGGTTTTTTTCATGAAGTAAAAGAGTTTATACAGGTTTCACCTAGTGCTTTTTACAATATTAAAAATAGTGAACTGATAATTGATGATAAGAGTGTCTCCTTAGGTAATAAAGAGTCAAAACTCTTAAAACTTTTTATGAAAACAGAGGGAGAGGTACTTCCTCATGAGCAAATTTACAAGCATTTATGGGACTATGATGAAGAGCCAAGCGACACAGCACTTCGTACCTATATTAAAAACCTACGTAAAATTATAGGCAAGGAAAGAATTGTTAGTATTAAAAAACAAGGCTACAAATTCACTTCTTGGAAGTGAAAAAAAATCCCTCCTTCGATTTTTAACACTTTATGTTGCAATGGTAATCTTTATGATAACCATGCTCTCTATCTTTTACTATCAGGGGGAAGAGAAGTTAATGCTTTCTGATCAAAGAGCATCACTTACAAAATATGCTTATATACAAACAAAAAGACTCAAAGTCTTACACTATTTTTTTGATGAAAAAACAACCTATCCACGTGATTTACAATTTAAGTCTGCGATTTACGATATAGAGTTTAAACAAATCTTTTCTATTTTAGATGAAGAATCTATTCATTTTGATGAAGAGATTTATATTATAAATAAGCATATACATTTTGTTAAAACTTTAGATACTTACTACTTAGGAACTAAATACCTTATAATAGAAGTAGAAGATGATGGAGCATGGAGAGGAGAGACATGGAGAAATATTTTACTGTATGGTTTTGTGGTCTTTTTTCTTTTTATGATATTTGGTCTTTTTTTAGCAAGGATGTTTTTAAAACCTATGCGTGATTCTATCATGCTTCTTGATAGATTTATTAAAGATACCACGCATGAACTAAATACACCACTCTCTGCAATACTTGCAAATATAGAGATGATGGATACAGAAATAATGGTAGATAAAAATAAGAAAAAACTTAATCGTATTAACATAGCAGCGAAGACAGTATCTACACTTTATAAAGATTTAACTTATTTAACATTAGAACAAGAAAAAGAGAATGAAAATAGTGATCTTGCCATTAAGGCACTTATAGAAAATAGAATAGAGTATTTTGATATTTTAGCAAAATCTAAAAAAATTATTTTTATTTTAAATCTTGATTATAGTACTATTTTTATGGATAAACGAAAGTTGATTAGAGTTATAGATAATCTACTCTCTAATGCAATAAAATATAATAAACGTGGTGGAGAGATTGAAATTAATCTAACAGAAAACAGACTTAGCATTATAGATACAGGCATAGGTATTTTAGAAGAGGATATTCCTTTTATGTTTGACCGTTATATGCGATTTAATCAGAGTGAAGGTGGCTTTGGTGTAGGCTTGAGTATTGTCAAAAAAATTGTAGATGAATATAATATAGAAATAGAAGTAGAATCAAAAAAAAATAGAGGAACAAAGGTAATATTAGCATGGTAAAAATAGTTGTGTTATTTTTAATCTTGAATTTAAGTATATATGCTCAAGATATATATACATCCAATTGTATAGAGTGTCATAAAAACCTTCCAACTTCTTTGCAGCAAATGTTTAAAGAGTATTTACAAACATATAGTGGAGAAGAGAATGTAAAAGCAGGATTAAAACACTATTTACGTTATCCTTCTAAAAGTATTACTGTAATGTCAGAACTATTTATTGATACATATGGTATAAAAAAAAGAACGCTATTAAGCCATAAAGAGTTAGATAAAGCAATAAATATCTATTGGGAAAAATTTAAAGTTTTTAATAAATTAAAATAAAAGTTAAGCCAGTATTATCTTTATTATAACTATAACTTTTAAAATAGTGTAACTTCTTGAAGCATATATTTTATTTGTATCTCATGTTTTTCTATTTTTTTCACAATCTTTTCACAATTCTATGCTACAATTCATCATCTAAAAATTAAAAGGATGATAAATGACTAAAATGACTAAATTAGCAGTAACTGCACTACTTGGACTTGCTGTACTTTCAACTACTGCTTCTGCAGATGTAAAAAAAGGACAAAAACTTTATATGAAGAAGATGAAATCTTCATGTGGTTTCTCTGGTGCAAAATTTGCAGGTAAACATACACAAGATGAGTGGAAAGCAATTCAAGGTGCTGGTAAATTTGCTGAAGAAGCAGCAAAGCTTTGTCCAGGTCTTAAATTAAAAGATAAGTATGTTCCACATATTTATGACTTTGCACATGAGTTTGCATCTGATTCAGGAAATGTTCCAAGCTGTTAAGCTCTAACTTAATATAATTTTAAGTTACACAGGACTATTATAACAACTTTATTTCAAGGATATAGAGGTAGGTGTTACTTACCTCTAAAGATAATTATTTTAAAAGGAACAAAAATGAAAAAAATTGCAATCTCTATGTTATTCGCTGCTTCTACACTACTTATGGCTGATGGTGCAGCTGCTTACGCTAAATGTGCTGGCTGTCATGGTGCAAATGGTGAAAAAGCTGCTCTTGGTAAATCAGCTATCATTACTGGTCAAGATGCTGCAAAAACTATTGAGCAAATCAATGGTTACAAAGCAGGTACACTTAATGTTCACGGTATGGGTGCATTAATGAAAGGTCAAGTAGCTTCTTTAGATGATGCTGCTATCAAAGCTGTTGCAGATCACATCGCTGCAATGAAGTAACCCTTCTTTTTCAAAAGCCTTTTGGCTTTTGAACCTATTTTCTCTATATACTCTTTAATTTTCTATTTTAAATATCCTATTGTCTGTTAATGCTTTATAGTTTTCTGAAAGCAATACTCTTAAATTAAAAGAATTATGTTTTGGATTGGGAAAAGAGTTTATTGCAGTAAATTATAAAGTAGCATTTATTGCTACTTTATTTTGTTAGGAAGAGAGTAATTTATTAATCTCTACTACCACGACCACCGTTACGGCTGTCACGACCACCACC
>JAYEHY010000087.1:33809-40471 GCA_034659695.1 Campylobacterota bacterium
ATTGGGAAAAGAGTTTATTGCAGTAAATTATAAAGTAGCATTTATTGCTACTTTATTTTGTTAGGAAGAGAGTAATTTATTAATCTCTACTACCACGACCACCGTTACGGCTGTCACGACCACCACCTGAACGTCCATTACGACCATGGCTATTACGACCACTACCATTTCTACTTCTGCTGCCACGGTTGTTACGTCCACGGTTACGTCCACCTCCGCCACCACCACGGTTTTGCATAGCACGCTCTATAAGAAGTTCAATCTCTTCAAGACCAAGACCAATGTTATCTTTACCTTTAACGGAATTTTCACTCTGTATCATAGATGCAAGAAGATGAGCAATAGTAACGATATCAAGATCGTGTTGAAGAGTCTTAACAAGCTCTATAGCTTTTTCAGTCACTTTTGTTTCAGCTATTTTAGCAATAAGTTCATCTGAACGGTTGTTTTGTACTTCCATACGTGTAGGGATTACTTGTGTTACAAGTTTTGCTCCAACATCTTTTTCAATGCGTTTAATAGTTCTAAGTTCATTAGGGCTCACAAGTGTAATGGCTTCACCAGATTTACCTCCACGTCCTGTACGACCAATACGGTGCACATAAGATTCTGAGTCAAAAGGAATATGGTAGTTGAAAACGTGAGTTACATCATTAACATCAAGTCCACGTGCTGCTACATCTGTAGCAATGAAGATATCTATACCACCTTGCTTAAATGCTCTAATTGTTACCTCTCTTTGCTTTTGCTCCATATCTCCATGAAGACCAGATACCTTAAATCCTTGAGCTGTCATATGTGCTACAAGTCTATCTACCTCTTTTTTCATACGACAAAATATAATACATTTGTCTGGATTTTTGTAGTCTATAAGTCTTACAAGTGCATCATCTCTTTCTCTCTCTTGTACTACATAGTAGAGTTGAGTAATCTTTGTATTTGTCTTTTCAGACTTTGTAATAGAAACAGTCTTAGGACTTTTTAGAATCTGCTCTGCAAGTTTTCTAATGGCATTTGGCATGGTTGCCGAGAACATCAATGTTTGACGCTCTTCTGGAAGGAATGTAAAGATGTTCTTGATTTCGTCGAGGAAACCCATGTCAAGCATCTCATCTGCTTCATCAAGAACAACAAATTTAGGATTGATCTTGATCTTGCCACTCATAAGTAGATCTTGAAGTCTACCTGGAGTTGCAACTACAATAGATGCTTGTTTAATACGGTCTATCTGTTTTCCATAAGCAGTACCACCATACACGGTAGCAGTTTTAAGACCAGAGAGTTTACCAAAACGGAAAAGCTCATCACTTACCTGCATTGCAAGTTCACGTGTAGGAACGATGACAAGTCCTTCAACAGAACCATCTGCCTTCATTATACTCATCATAGGAAGACCAAAAGCAGCAGTTTTACCTGTTCCTGTCTGAGCTTGTGCAATAAGGTCATGACCTTCAAGTACTAAAGGAATGGCATCTTTTTGTACTGGTGATGGTTCTGTAAATCCAGCTTCTGTTACTGCAGCTTGAATAGTGTCTTTGAGGTTAAAATCTGTAAATTTCATAGTTATTCTTTATATATTATGGGGGGGGTGATAAAATCTTGGCGATAGAACTGTTCTAAAGTTGCAAGTGGTTATATTGAACCCTATTTTATGCAACTTGATATCAGCCTAGTGAGGTTTTGATACTCTCTTGCAAAAAAGTTTGAGATTATACCTAAAAAAATTAAATATAAGGTAGTGTTATTATGATTTCATCTAAAGTTAGTCTATAGTATGCTTATCTGATACTTTAAATGAAAATAATTTATTTTTAGTTTTTCCTCTTTTTTTGTCTTTTTCAGATTTCTCTTTTTTTACAGAAATTATCCATAACCAATTAATAAGTATATATATAAAAGATGAAATAAAAATAGAATAAAACGAGGCACCAGTATAGAGGGGTATCACAATAGCATCCCAATGATTACTAAACCACTCCATACTCATCTCTATATCTGTTAATCCTTCTTGTCCTAAGAGAAAGTTGCCTGTTAGGTATTCCATATAATACATCGGTGGCATAGTAAAAGGATTACTTAACCACACCATAGAAATAGCAATCGGTACATTAAAACGTAAAAATGGTGTCATAGCCATAACCGCTACCATCTGCATAGGCATGGGAATAAATCCCCAAAAAAGACCTACTAAAACACCTCTACTAACACTCTTTCTGTTAATACTGAGATACTCACGAGGTAAGTTGTATTTTTCTATAAACTTATCAAGCTTGGAGCCTGAGCGTTTTTTCTTAAATGCTTTTCTAATCATAAAAAATTAATATCCCAATAAATAATTTATACATAGTTTAGTACTGAGGAGCTTTAAATCACCTTTTTATGATGTTTTGTGTAAAATACGCGTTAATAACTATCACGTGAAGTAACCCCTCACAATAGTAATAAATAGATATAAAGGTACATTATATGAGCGGATATATGATTTTTTCTGGAACTTCAAACCCTGAACTCTCTGAGGAGATAGCAACTTACCTTGAAATGCCTCTTGCAAAGGCGACGATCAATCGTTTTTCTGATGGTGAAATCAATGTGAAGATCTCTGAATCTGTGCGTGGTAAAGATGTCTTTATTGTCCAGCCTACTTCTGCACCAGCAAATGGAAATTTAATGGAGCTACTTATTATGACTGATGCATTAAAACGTTCTTCTGCGAAGTCTATTACAGCAGTAGTACCATATTATGGGTATGCAAGACAAGACAGAAAAGCTGCTCCAAGAGTGCCTATTACGGCAAAACTTGTTGCAAATCTTATGGAAACAGCAGGTATTACTCGTATGGTGACAGTTGACCTTCATGCTTCTCAAATTCAAGGATTCTTTGATATCCCTGTAGATAATCTTTATGGGGCTATCTTATTTATGGATTATATTAAGGCTAAAAACTTTAAAAACCCTATTATCGCCTCTCCTGATATTGGTGGTGTTGCAAGAGCAAGATATTTTGCCAATAAACTTGGATTAGATATGGTCATTGTAGATAAAAGACGTGAAAAAGCTAATGAGAGTGAAGTGATGAATATTATTGGTGAAGTAGAGGGGAAAGATGTAATTCTTATTGATGATATGATTGATACTGCTGGAACTATGGTTAAAGCAGCTTCTGCACTTAAAAAACTTGGTGCTACTTCTGTTATGGCATGTTGTACACATCCTGTACTTTCAGGTCCAGCATTTGAACGTATAGATAATGGTGAACTTGATGAGCTAGTTGTAGCTAATACTATTCCTGTTACACAAAAAAGTTCAAAAATTAAAATGCTCTCTACGGCTTCTATGTTAGGTGAAGTTATAAGAAGAGTACATAACAATGAGAGTGTTAATTCACTTTTTGAATCTAATACATAATTTGTAGGGTGCGTAACCACGCACCTAGATAGTAAATTTATATTCAGTTGGTGCGTGAATACGCACCCTACAGTATTAAAGGAATAACATTGGCAAAAGCAGTACCTCAAAAAAATATACGTAACTTTTCTATTATTGCACATATAGACCATGGAAAGTCAACATTGGCTGACCGTATCATTCAAGAGTGTGGGGCAGTTTCAGATAGACAAATGTCTTCACAAGTTATGGATACGATGGATATAGAAAAAGAGCGTGGAATTACCATTAAAGCTCAATCTGTACGATTAGACTATGAAAAAGATGGTGAACCTTATATACTTAATCTTATAGACACTCCTGGTCATGTAGATTTTTCTTATGAAGTGAGTCGTTCTCTGGCATCATCTGATGGAGCTTTACTTATTGTAGATGCAGCGCAAGGTGTGGAAGCACAGACTATAGCTAATGTATATATTGCTATAGAGAATGATTTAGAGCTTCTCCCTGTTGTTAATAAAATAGATCTTCCTGCATCTGACCCTGATAGAGTACTCTCTGAACTTGAAGAAGCTATAGGCATAGATGCTACAGAACATAATCTTGTTTCTGCTAAAACAGGTCTAGGTGTAGCAGAGCTTGTCGATAGTATCGTGGAACGTGTACCTGCTCCTGTAGGAGATGATAAAGCACCACTTAAAGCACTCATCTATGATTCATGGTTTGACAACTACTTAGGTGCTTTGGCATTGATACGTGTATTTGACGGTAGCATAGCTAAAGGAGAGATGGTAAAAGTTATGGGTACTAAAGATGATCATCAAGTACTAAGCCTTATGTATCCAAATCCTATTGCTCCTGTGAAAACAGAGGGGATATATACAGGAGAGATAGGTATTGTTGTTATGGGACTTAAAACAGTAGATGCTCTTAAAGTGGGAGATACAATTACCAATGCTAAGAACCCTACATCTGAACCTATTCATGGTTTTGAACCTGCTAAACCATTTGTCTTTGCCGGTATTTATACTATAGAGACAGATAAATTTGAAGACTTGCGTGATGCACTTAATAAACTAAAACTTAATGATTCTTCATTAAGCTTTGAACCTGAGAGTTCAATGGCACTAGGGTCTGGTTTTAGAACAGGTTTCTTAGGAATGCTTCATATGGAAGTAGTAAAAGAGCGTTTAGAACGTGAGTTTAACTTAGAACTTATTGCTACAGCACCAACAGTTGTCTATCGAGTAGAACAGACCAATGGTGAAGAGTTTGAGATTCAAAACCCTTCAGAACTTCCAGAGCCACAAAAAATATCTAAAGTTTTTGAACCTTATGTAAAAGCAACAATTTTAACACCCCAAGAGTATTTGGGTAATCTTATTAAATTACTTAATGATCGTCGTGGTATTCAAATTAAGATGGATTACCTTAATGAGACACGTGTACTTTTAGAGTATGATATTCCTATGAATGAGATAGTTATGGATTTTTATGATAAGTTGAAATCTATCACTAAAGGGTATGCAAGTTTTGACTATGAGCCAATAGGGTTTAGAGAAGGTAAACTTGTAAAACTTGACATTAAGGTTGCAGGAGATATAGTAGATTCACTCTCTATCATCGTACCTGAAGACAAAGCACGTACAAGAGGATTGGCTTTTGTAGGACAACTTAAGGAGCTTATACCAAGACAACTTTTTGAAGTAGCAATTCAAGCGAGTATTGGAAACAATGTTATCGCACGTTCTAATGTTAAGTCTATGGGTAAAAATGTTACAGCAAAATGTTATGGTGGAGATATCACACGTAAAAGAAAGCTTTTAGAGAAACAAAAAGCAGGGAAGAAACGTATGAAATCCATAGGTAAGGTTCAAGTACCACAAGAAGCATTTATGGCTGTTTTGAAGTTGGATGGCTAGATGGGTATAGGTTGGGCATTACATATACATATCCTTGCTGCTATTGCATGGATAGGTGGATCTATTTTTATGTTTGCTCTTGGAGTAACTATGAGAGACAAAAAAGCTCAAAAAGCAGTTTATCCTTACATTGGTCCCATCTTTGGTTACTTTGAAGTGGTTGCTTTAATGTTTTTGCTTGCTACAGGTTCATATATGATTACAGATTATGGGCTGATTGAGTTACTTTTTACGGACTATCACTCAGAGGTTATAGATGCCTTACGTATAAAACTTTGGATGGTATTAGTACTTTTAATTGTAACAGTTATACACTTTGTTATAGCTCTGAAAACAAATAACACTGAACGTACACGAGCACAACATCTTATTTCACGTGGTTCATCTATGTTAATTTTCTTTTTAAATCTTTTTGTTTTACACTATGCAATGGTTATAAGAGATATACTTTAGGTAACATTAATGCTGTTTACGAGTATATTTTTTTACACTTGTATATATTCGTCTTAAGTCAGATCTTGCGTAATGCATATAACGATGGCGTGTCACAAGTATAGGCATTCCCATCTTTGCCCATCTAAAAAGCATCTTAATATCTGAATGTTTTATATGAACACAACCATGTGATGTCTTCTCAATATTTCCTTTATGAAGAGCATGACCCCACTTTGTGAAAAATAGACTATAGTCCATGTTGTTACTTCCATCGGCTTCAGGATAAGCTTTTGAGGTATAAAAACGCTCCTTTCTCAAAACTTTCTATTTACCTGAAGGAGTAAATTCTATCTCTTCACCAGATGAAATACCACCACTAAGCCAAACAGTTCCATCTTTGTCAACAGCATAAAATCTTCCATCACTATCTTCTTCTCTCACTGAAACAAGAATAAAATCTTTTCCTTTCAAGTTAATATCTTCAATATTTCCTTCTTTATCAATATAATAAAATTCAGTTTTTGAATTAGGAATTAACTCTCTAGGTTGTGCAGCTAAAATTGTTGTTAAAAATAGTAAACTGACGAATAAATATTGCATTTTATCTCCCTTAATGGTAGTATATCATCTATTTCCTATAGTTAAATATTATTTTTAATTAAAATTATTAAAAATATTTTTATATTTTTCAGGAGTACGGGAAGGTTTCCCATTTGATATATAGACTAATAAAATATTCATACTAAATATTTTTATCTCTTCTCTCCATATCTCTTGTAATAATACAAGAGAAGAGTTTTTTATCTTTAAAACTTTAGATTTTACAGTCAGTATATCGCCAAGTGTAGAGGTAGATAAAAAGTCAGCTTTTATATTTCGAACAACAAATCCACTTTTATCCTCTTCCAAAGGCACTATTCC
>JAYEHY010000088.1:0-13006 GCA_034659695.1 Campylobacterota bacterium
CAAAAAGCACTCTCAAAGCCCTTGTTTTAGGGCTTTATTGGTGTTTTTTTGAAAGGAATTTATGGGGTGTGATTGGTGGAAATATTAGCGTTTATACTTGTTGGTTCTTGGGGTGCTGAATGATTACATTTTTTTTAACTAACAAAAAATCTGACAAACTTAGTTTTTTAGATTTGTACTTTTTATTCTTGAATTCATAGGAATACAAGATTTCTGGTATGTATCCACTAGCTTTAACTTTAGGAGGATCCATTTTCCATATAATATTTTTATTAATTATTTTTCCTTTAACTTGGGTCCAATTTAAACTATCAGCTAAAAAGTTATTATATTTATAAACATGTTTATAAAAAAAATATATACTGTACAACATTGCAACAAGATAAGCAAATTTTGCATTTACCATTGGCAATGCTACCAATAACTCTAAAAAGATTACAAATATATATATAAAAATGCCAATACCTTTTATAGACCCATCAATCTTATAATCTTTATTTACTTCAAATATCATCAGCACATATCTCTTAAAAAGCTTCCTTGCATTTCACCCTGAATTAACTCCATAACAGTCGCAAATAATGTACCTGCGACTAAATTACCTCCTGGTATAGCCATAATGTAAGCCATTGTTGCAACAAACATAACTGTTTGAATTACTGCAATCATAAAAGCAAAAACCTTAAATGCATTTAAAGATCCCGAAACAAAACAACTGTATAATGCCTCTAAATTTGCAACCATATTTGTTAAAAGTATAGGTGTCAGGTGACAATAACTAGTAGCTATAGTTCTACCTGCTCCGTCTACCTCTGTACTAGTAGTAGTGCCATCAGGGTAGGTAGTCTCTACTAGTCTATCTGCATCATCATAGCTGTAGCTTGTAGTCTCTTGTTCTACATTAGTCTGGGATATGAGATTATCCATAGCATCATAGCTTTTAGACTCTGTTGTACCACACCCCAGGGTACCCTCTCTTGCTTCGCAATTCACCTTGTCTGGGTACTCTGTGAGGGTTAGTTTGTTGCTTGGGCTATAGGTAGTTTGTGTTAGTGGTGGGATGTTGGCAAAGCTAAAAAAAGAGAAGATGAATACCATAAAGATATAACGAAACATCTCTTCTCCTTTTTTAGATTTACTGTTAATTTGACTTTTATATTGATTTAATCTTTTTGTTGTACAATTATGGAAAGGGTACACAGAAATGATAGGAACTGCGAATTCCTATCATCTTGTGAGACTATTTTGTCTTAGTCTGTGTTCTTTAGCTTCTTACAATCTCTATAATTCAACCACATAATTATGACCTTACCTACAGAAACTATCAAAGCAAGTACTGAAATAATATATTCCATATCGTACCCTTTCAACTGAGATAACCCTGCCTATGCTAAAAACATCATAGCTTCAAGCCCACCCATCTCTGTGAAAGTTAAAAACACTACCCCATTACCTAAAGGGTACGAAGGATTATAGCTTTTTTTGCTTGAATTGGTGATGTATTTGAGTGATTATGTCGTAGGTATGGGGCTACCTCCGAGAATGGATGGGAGCCAGTGAAAAGTGTATATTTAACGCCTCGTAGTGTAGTCTCTACTCTTTGGTTGAGTACATTGATCAAAGAAAAGTGGAAATTCAATACACGGTACTAATCTTTAGATATGACATATTGCTCTCTCCTTTTTTTGTTTTATTATTTTAGCGTAATGTTTGTTACTTTTTTATACATTTATGAAAAAGTGTATATTCAACGCCTGACCCATAGAGTTGACCTATAGAGTACGTAGAGTAGACCCGTAGAGTGAATAAAATACAATACTACCACTCAAACTTTTCAGGTAACGTCTCTTGATAAGTAAAAGCAGAGATTCCAAAAGGGATTTTATGCAGTATAATATATTCTAAACGTTTAGATTGAATCGTCTCTGTTCCTTTTAGAAAGTCAATAAGCACAGAAGTATCAACTAGATACATTTGTTGCTCTTAAATCTTTATAATCATAACTCTCTTCAAAAGATATTTTACCTTTTAAATCCAACAAAGAAAGTTTTTTAGCATTCTCAACAAACTCTTGCAATGCAAGATTTATAATCTCTTTTTTTGTTTTTAGACTACTGTATCTAAATGCCTCTTGCATAAGTTGTTCATCTATTACAATATTTGTTCGCATGTGTATTCCTTTGTGTTTGAAGATGTGTATATTTTAACTTTTTTATCTTAAACTTATGGATCAAACCTTCAGCATCTCAAAAACCCCATAAGCCACCTCTTCATAAGGATGAGCCTTTTTGCTCGTTCAACAGCTCCAGCTGTTGAACCCCTATCAGAATACAAACAACAAAACCAAACTCATAGTATAAAAAACACTGCACTAAAGATGATACCTCTGGAAAAAAGCGTATAGAGAACCAAAGTCTGATAGTAAGTGCCGTAGCTGGAGCTACTGCACTAGCAAAAGTAAATATTCAACGTATGACCCGTAATTAATACATAATGACGAGGATAAAGCCATCGTTTCCGATGAGTTTTAAAAATGCTTATAGAACTATAACAAACATTTGTTAAGTTAGTGCGAATTAATTTTCTCTCACTCTCTCTTCTTTGACTGTCCATATAAACACTATAGGGATAAACACCAAAGTCATAAATGTTCCTACTATGAGTCCACCTATGGCTACTGCTCCTAGTGGGGCTAGTCTTTCTAGTCCTATGGCTGCACCTTGTGCTACAGGAAGCATACCTGCTGATACTGCTATGGCTGTCATAAGTACAGGTCTTGTACGAATCTTGATAGACTCTAACATGGCGTCTTTTTTGTTCATACCTGCTTGTATCTGTTCTATGGCAAAATGTATGAGTAATATGGCATTGTTTACAATGACTCCTGAGAGTAACATGAAGCCCATCATAGCAGGCATGGAGACATGGTAGCCTATGGTTAGCATGGTCCACGATGCCCCAATAATAGTTAGAGGGATAGAGAAGAGTATCATTAACGATATTTTAATATTTGCAAACATCACAAGAAGTGTAAAGAAGATAAGTATAACCGCTATAGAGATAGCACCCACCATTCTCCCTGCTGCTGTTTTAAACTGCTTAACATCTCCTACTTGTTCTAGCTCCACTCCTTGAGGAAGTGTTACCTCTTCAAGATGTTTTTCAAAGTTTGCCATAATGTGTGAAATAGCACCTTTTTCTCTGTTTCCGTACACTTCAAGAGTATACTCAAGTCCCTCTCTTGTAATGCTGCTTGGCTCTTTAGTAAATTCTAATGTTGCCACTTTATTGAGAGGTATTTTACCTTTAGGTGTATCTATAAGCATACGCAACACACTCTTAAATGAATCAATCTGTTTTTTAGGCAACCACACTCTTACCGTATAGTCCATACTGTTGTCTTTTGCAAAAGTAGCAACAGGCACACCACGCAGGGCTAGTTGTAGTTGTGCAACAATGTCTGAACGCTTCAGTCCATAACGTAGTGCTTCTGCTTCATCTATATTAAGGTTATAGACTACTTTATCCATGTCCCAAGAGATAGAAGTGGAGACAATACCTTGTGTATTTTCCAATGCTTTTTTAACATCTTTACCTGAGCTTTGTAGCAATGAAAGGTCTGAAGAGCTTAACTTTGCATCTACACTTGCACGTATACTAGACATTGCTGTTGAGCCTGCTGGTGCAATATCTAAATATTTCACATGAGGAATTTTCGCTATCTCTTTACGCAGTGCTCTAGCAATCATCCAAATATCTGCTTCTCTGCTGTACCTGTCAACATACGTAGCAATCACTAAAAGTTTGTCCGTTCCTGAACCAGAACCAATACTTAGCACGCCTGCTTCAGAACCAATACTTCCAGAAATACGTAAAATATCACCCTGCTCTCTTATGATTTTATTGATCTTTTTCATAATCTCTTCACTCTTCTCTATGGGAAGGTTTGCATCAGTGGTTACTTGTATATTAACCCCTCCTGTATCCATTGGAGGCATAAGCTCTTGTCCTACTACAGGCATTACCACTCTAGCAGAGATAGCAAACATGACAAGAAGCACCACTACAGACACAAGACCTAAAAGCTTTGAAGAGGTTATAGTTTTTACAATAGTGGCAAAGAGACTCTGCGTCATGTCATTTGCACGAACAGTAACAGAGTGAAAAGCATCTTCTACCTTAAGCAAAAGAGGATTTTTGATAGACAATATATGAAGTGAAAGCCAAGGTACTGCCACAATAGAGATAACATAAGAAGCCACCAATGCTAAAAGCAGTGTACTTACAAGTGGAGCAAATACGGCTTGAGGATACCCCCCTACAAAAAGCATTGGTGAGAGTGCTATCATCGTAGTTACAGTTCCTGAGAAGTCTGCGAACATTATCTCATTTGTACCATCTACAACTGCCACACGTATATCTTTTCCTAGTTCCCTGTAGTGCCTCTCTATATTCTCCATGACCACAACCGTATCATCAAGCAGTAACCCCAATGCCAAGATAATAGCCGTAAGAGTAATAACATTAAAGTCTATACCAAACAGACGCATTAGTGCTATGGTAGAAGCATACACTAGAGGTATGGTAACCAGCACGACAAGTATTTGTCTAAAACTCGCCAAGAAGAGAAATACTACGATAGTTGACATAATAATTGCATCTCTAAGTGCTTCAAACATATTGGTAGTACTCTGTACGATAGTCTCTTTTTGTGTATCACTTACTTCAAAATTAATATTTGGATACTGTATTTTAAACCCAGCAATAAGCTCTTCAACTTTCTCAATAGTCTGAATAACATCTGAAGACAATGAGCGTTGTATAGACAGAGCAATAGCCGCTTTGCCATTTCCATAATAAACAGCAGAATTTTCATAATGTCCAAAATAGATCTCTGCTACATCAGAGAGTTTCACTTCTGGTGTAACCATAAACGCTTTAAGCTTGGCTACTTTATCTCTTTTTCCTTGTGATTTAAGCAAATAGCGATGCTCTTCATTACTTACAAATCCTACAGCATACTCATTATCATTTTTCTGTATGGTTGCTATGACTTCACTTAAAGAGAGTTTGTAGCTATCTAGTTTTGCTTTGTCTACAATAATCTGTAACTCTTTTTCATAACCACCAAATATGTCAACATTTGCAACACCTTGGGTTTTAAGTAGCTTATGTTTAATGTTAGAACTTGCTAAGTCTCGTATATCTGTTAGGCTTAATGTTGAGTGCTCTTTAGGTGACATGGACACGACAACAACAGGGGCAGTTGCTTCTGTGATTTTAACCACTTGTGGTTCTTTAATATCTTTTGGCAGTTTAGCACGTACTTTAGAGAGGGCATTTGTTACATCATTTACCGCGGTATCTATGTTTTTACTATACTCAAACTCTGCACGTATGACTGTCACTTCATCTATGGTATTGGAGTAGGCACGGCGTATCTCATCTAGTGCATACAACTCCTCCTCTACAGGTACAGCAATGTTACTTGCCATCGTCTTAGCAGAAGCCCCCGGCTGAACGATAACCAGTGCCACTTCAGGGTAGTTCGAGTTTGGAAAAAGATTTCGATCCATTTTGTTATAACCCGTCACTCCTGTTAAAACAAACAGTGCTAAAAATGCTAAAATAATATGGGGTTTTCTTAAAATCTTCTCTATCCACGAGCCTGAGAGCGTACTCATTTTGTACCCCTAGGACTTTCCTCTACTACTTTTACCTTTTTATAGGCTGCTAACTGTGCTAGCTTCACTTCTGACGCTTTTGCTACGGTTTTAGGGCAAGGTGAGATTAAAAGTTTATCTGCCTCAGTCATCTCTATATTCACTTTTTTAAGGCTAAACTCACCCTCCTCATATGCCATCACAAAAACTCCCTCTTTTTTATGTAAAATAGCATTATTAGGAACAACACACCCTGTAGCCTCTTTTGTTAAAACTTCAATATTCAGTGAGCTACCTACAGGTAAAGCTACTGTTTCATTTAGCTGTACCTCAGCACCTATCAGACCATTTTGTGAAGTGGTATAGATGGTCTTAACCTCTCCTACCTCTTTGTTAGCTATAAAAACTTTTTGTTCTTTTTTAATACGGTTATAATCTACAGGGGCATAAGAAAAAAGTAACTTCTTCTCTCCACTACTCATACTAAGTATAGCTTTACCTGAAGCTGCTAGGTCACCTTCATATAGGTGTATCATGTCTACATATCCATCAAAAGGAGAAACTATTTTTAAGTAAGAGCGTTGATGTTCAAGTTGACTTACCCTCTCTTTTGTACTCTTATAGATAGCCTCTTTTGCTTTTTTTGTTACTTTAGAAATTTCAAGCTTCTCTTTAGCCAAGCCCCCAACATTGTAGAGTTTCACATTTCTAGCATAGATACTTTTTGCCAATCTTGCATCTGCTAACTGTGTTGCAAGTGTTGCATTAAGTGCTTGAATATTTGAGAGCAACTCTGTATCATCTATGCGTACAAGGGTGTCACCTTTTTTTACTTGTTGTGACTCCTCTACAAGTACCTCTTCTATGTAGCCTGCTAGTTTAGTTGAAAGCTTGATGCTTTTGTCTGAGATTATTTGAGCAAGATAAGCATCTCTGTTTTGTAAAGTCCCCTCTTTAGGATGCACTACTGCTACAGTAACCCCCATAGCTTCAGGCAAGGCTTCATTTGCTATAGCTGCTTTTCTAGTCTCTAAAAGTCTCTTAGCACTTATCAGTACTCCTGCTAAAACTACGACTGCAACGATGGTAATTATTATTTTTTTCTTACTCACTACTTCACCCTTTTTTCTAACAAGTAATCCAGATAATAGATACTTTTTTTATAGTTATACTTACTCTCAATAAGCTTTGCTTGTGACAACTGCCTCATACTCTTTACTAAAAGCAAATCATTCAATGTTGCTGCATCCTCTTCATATCGTACTTTTTCTATCTTTTCACTCTTTTTACTTAAACGAAGTTGTGTCGCGTTACCAAGGTATGCTGAGTAACTCTGCTTCACCTTTTCTACCCCTTGCGTTAAAAGTTTTCTCAAATCAAGCACTGTTTGTTCTCTCTTAAAAGTAGCTTCCATTTTGGCTATTTTGGCTTGCTGCAGACTTAAGTCTCTCTTTCCAAAATCTAAAATATTCCATTTTACATTGACTCCAACTTGCCAAAGCGTTTCATTATCCCACTCATTAGTTGCGATGTCTTCACCATAGTTTTTACCTACATAACTTGAAAGATTTACTTGAGGGAGTTGTGCCGATTTACTTTTAGCTATCACCTTTTCTGCTTTATCCAATGCCATATTTTCTATCTCTATTTTTGCTAGTCTTGACGCTTTAGCATAGAGTTTGTTTACAGAGTAACGTGGTTTTTTTACTTTTATACGCAAAGACTTTAGCTTACCCACACGCTTACCTACGAGTGCAGAGAGTGTGGCTTTTGTTATCTCTATGTGACTTATAAGTATCTCTTGTTGTGTTTGAGATGCTTGTGAGTTTGACTGAGCTTTAAACAGATCTATCTTTGCTTTTTTGCCTAACTCTACTTCATACGCTATCTGCTTTGTAAGTTTTTTAAGTGCTTTGGTATAAGCTCTTTGTGCCTTTAGCATCTCTTTTTGTGCTAAAACTGACAAATAGAGTGAGCGTATATTATAAACCAACTGCTCCTTAGTCAATTTTGCTTTAGCCCTTGACATCTGCTTGCCAATGCCTTCTATTTCAATCTGTCTAGTTTGAGCAAAACCTGTAAAAAGAGGAACACTGTAAGCGATGCCTGTAGAGAAAATATTCTCCACTGTAGTCACAGGCTTACCGCTGCCAATAACCGTAGGAGTAAGCGGAATAAGTGTACGAGGAATGTTATACCTAGTAGCATCTACAACAAGGTCAAGTGACCCATACTGTTGCACTCTACTCTCTTGAGATTTTAAATTAGCCAACTCTATTTGTGTTTGACTCTGCTTTGCAACAGTACTATGCTTCAAAGCATACCCTACAAGCCCATCTAAGCTACTACTATACAGAGGGAAGATAGTCAATAAAAGTATATAAAAAATATGTATCATAAATGCTCCTAAATTTAAGAATATAGGATACACTATCTATATATATTAAAAGTGAATTTGCTTATAAATTACTCAAAATCCCTATTTAGCTCACAACTCATCGTTCTATTTACTAAGACCTTAGCTACTTCTACTTTTGCATCTACAACTACAGTGATGTCTAAATCTGCTAGTTTTTCTTTGTCTTCGAGTGAACTAACTTTTACTATAAGATTTACATCTTTAGTATGTGTTAAAACTGCTTCACAGATGAGTCTTTTTTTCTCTATGTTGTCTAGTGTCACTATGACTGCTGCTGCATTTTCTATGTGTATGGCATTTAAAATGGCTGTTTTAGATGCATCACCTAAGTACGCTTCTAATTTATTGTTCAATGCTTCTTGAACATGTTTTGCAGAGTTATCTATAATGATATACTGTGCATCAAGCTTATCTAGCTCCTTGGTGACAAACTTACCTACAACACTGTACCCACATACAACAACATGGTCTTTTCTAGTGGTGAGTGCTGACATATCTGCAAGATCATCTTTTTTTCCACTAAGTAGTTCTATAATTACACCTATTTTAGCGATAAAAAATGGTGTAACTACCATAGAAAAAGTAACAACTAAAACTAAAAGTTGAGACATCTCATCTTCCAGGAGACCACCCATACTTGCTAGTGCAAAAATAACAAAAGAGAACTCACCTACCTGAGAGAGAGCTAGGGCAGTTTTAAGTGACCTTCTATGCCTTGAAGTAACTCTTAACAAAGCGTATATAATGATACTCTTTAACACAAAAACGATAACAAAGATACCCACAATTAAAAATATATTATCTATAAAAACCACGATATCTATTTTCATCCCCACAACTACAAAGAATGTACCTAACAGTAAATCTTTAAATGGTGCAATATCTGACTCAACTTTGTGATGGTACCTAGTCTCTGCAATAATCATACCTGCAACAAAAGCTCCAAGAGAATAGGTAAATCCCATAAAGTGTGCAAGCAGAGAAGCTGCAACTACAATAAAGAGTACAGACCCCATAAAGAGTTCATCTAGTTCAGATGAAGCAGAGAAGTGCAGTAACCATGTCATAAGCCGTTTACCTACAACAAACAGTAACCCTATCACAATCACTGCACTTATCACTGTATGGGTTACAATAGTTAATATACTCTCATTGGCTTCTGTGGTTAAAAATCCGATTAAGATTAAAATAGGAATAACAGCAATATCTTGAAAGACTAAAATACCAGTAGAGAGTTGTCCATAAGGCTTGTGTATCTCCTTAGAACTCTTAAGATAGCTTAAGACTACAGCCGTAGAGGAGAGTGAAAAAGCAAGTGCGATAATCAAAGAAGTTTTCTCCTCAATATTAAGACCATAATAGGCAATAAAATAGACGATAACGGTGGTAAAAGAGACTTGCATAAAGCCATTTAAGAATATCTCTTTTTTCATAGAACTCATTTTAGAGAGGGAAATTTCAAGTCCTATAGTAAACATTAAAAAGACGATACCAAACTCACCTACCATCTCTAAAATATGAGAATCACCCACATGCCTTAAGTCAAAAGCATAAACAATAACCGTTCCTGTAAATATATAACCAATAATTTGTGAGATACCAACTCTCTTTAAAAATATATTGATAATAATTGAGATACCCAAAGTACCAATTACATATAAAAGTGCATTTTCCATAATTCTCTTTTTTTGCAGTATTATAGCACTATTACTATAGTTCATATTTAATTCATTTATCTATATTATGATATATTACATACAAACCAAAGGATTAACTATGAAAAAACACATTATATTATTAACATTAGGGGCAATTTTTACTTTTACCTCATCAGCAACAGCCAGCGAAAAAGCAGAAGGGCTTTATGATGCAAAGTGTGCGATGTGTCACATAAAAACTAGACCTACTGACATGTCTAAAGTAGTAGCTCCTGCACTTATGGGTGTGATGAGACATATTAAGATGACGTATCCTAATAAAGACAAAGCTGTTGCATTTATGGTAGATTACATACTTGAACCAAGTAGAGAAAAAGCTATCTGTATGCCAAAGAAAATAGAAAAGTTTGGTCTTATGCCTTCTCAAAAAGGTAATGTGACAAAAGAGGAGTTGACACAAATTACCTCTTGGATGTTTGACAACTTTCCACCAGCAGACTTTAGAGGTATGGGGCAAGGAAATAGACAGGGTAAAGGTCAAGGTAACTAAACGAAATGACCCAGTCTGTTTTACTGCTTGAAGATGACATTCAGTTAAGTGATACCATCAAGCAGTTTCTTACTTTTCAAGGCTATGAAGTATTTTGTGCCTATGATGGCTTAGAGGCACAGGATTTAATCTATGAAAAATCTATAGATTTAATGCTTCTAGATGTAAAAGTACCACACTTAAACGGTTTTGAATTTTTAAAGCTTTTGCGAAAAGAGGGCAATGAGACTCCTGCTGTTTTCATTACCTCTTTAAACAGTGTCAAGGATGTTACTCAAGGGTTCAATAGTGGATGTGACGACTATATACGCAAACCTTTTGCACTAAAAGAGCTTTTAGTAAGAGTAGAATCTTTGCTAAAGCGTACATACAAAACACATGATGAAAAAATAGATTTAGGTGATGGCTTACTATTTGACACTAAATCACTCTTGCTAACCCATGAAAATGTAAGAGTATCATTAAAAACAAAAGAGCTAAAACTACTGGCACTTTTTTTACAGCATACCAATGAACTTTTAGAGTATTCAAAAATTTTTGAAACATTATGGGACTACGATGAAGAGCCTAGTGCAGGCTCTCTACGCACATACATCAAAACCTTGCGTGCAACTATAGGTAAAGAGAAGATAGAGACTATTAAAAATATAGGCTATCGCTTTGTTAAGTAGTGAACAAAAAAGCTTCATACGCTTTTTAGTGATTTACCTAGGTTCTACATTTTTACTTTTCTCTTTAGCCTCTTGGATTTTTTATCTCTCATCGAAACATGATTTATACGACAAGCAGAGAGAGTCACTTGAGTATCAGTCTGAAAATATTAAATCAAAACTGAGACACTTACATAAAAGCTTTGATGAGAAATTAACCTATCCACAAATTAAAACATTTGACTCTGCAATATTTGACTTAGATAAAAACTATATTTTTGGTACTTTTAAGGAAAAACCCTATTTAACTTCAGAGGGCTACTACGAAAAAGATACAAGACTCTACTACATTTCAAAGGTAGAACCTTACTACCTTGGTGCTGCATATTTAATGCTATCTATGCAAATTGACAAAGAACCCATTGTGTTATTAGAGCAAAAGATTATCTTATTTATGTTAGCTGCTGGAGTTATTTTTAGTATATTGGGATACTTTTTAGGTAAGCTTTTTATTGCTTCTATGCGTGATGCTATAGATAAGATGAATAACTTTATACAAGATACAACACATGAACTCAACACACCTATTAGTACTATTTTAACCAATATAGAACTCATAGAGACTTATGGAATGTACAAAAAAAGTGATGAGCTGCATCGCATAGGGATTGCATCTAAGACACTAAGTCGTATCTATGAAGATTTAACCTATCTTAATTTAAACCATGAGTACTATAGGCAAATAGAGAAGATAAATATTACAGAGATGATAAAACAAAGAGTGGTTTACTTCTCAACAATGACACAACACAAGAGACTGAATGTACTTTTAGAGTTAAGCCCTAATGTTACACTAGAGATGGATCAAAATGATGCTATTCGTCTCATAGACAATCTAATCTCAAATGCCATTAAATACAATAAAATAAAAGGGAACCTAACCATAAAACTCACCCCAAAGTCACTATCTGTCATAGATACAGGCATAGGAATTTCAGATAAAGATTTAAAAGATATCTTAAAACGCTTTAGACGATTCAATAAGAGTGAAGGTGGCTTTGGGATAGGGCTTGACATTGTAAACCAAGTAGTTAACTCATACAAATTTAACTTAGAGATTACTTCTAAAACAGAGGTAGGAACAGAGGTGGAGATAAAATGGTAAAGATAGCACTCTTAAGCACACTTCTGTATGTTGCAAGTTACTCACAAACACTATATGCAGATGAAAAAGAGACTTTAGAGAAGGCATGTCTCTCTTGTCATAAAGCACAACAAATTCCCAACAAACTAATCTACAGACGCTACCTTATGAAATATAGCACCACTTCACAAATGCATAAAGTCATCTACAGCTACTTAAAAAACCCTACTACCCAACAGAGCATCATGCCCCCACAGTTTTTCCTAAAATTTCCTAGAAAAGAAGCCTCTCATTTAGAAGATGTACAATTAAAAGAGCTTATTAGAGAGTATCTCGATAGGTTTGACATAAGAGGGATGTTGATTTTAAATTAGAAGCGTAATAAAAATAATTTATCAATAAAATTATATCCCCATGAATTCACAGGGATATAAAATATAAAGTCCTCTTATTTACGAGGTTGTGATTCAGTTGGTTCTAATACCAAACTATCATCTGCAAGTTGACCATAATTATTTTTTCCCCAAGCATAAAGTCCATCTGATGCATTAATACCAAGGGCATGACTATATCCTGCGGAAATAATACTCCATGTAGTACTAGCTTCTATTTGAAGAGGCTCATGATGTTCTGTGATAGTTCCATTACCTAACTGTCCATACACATTGTATCCCCAAGTATACAGTTCTCTTGAAGCATTGATAGCAAGACTATAAAATTCTCCTCCTGAAATAGTTAACCAATCTGTAGCACTTCCTATCTGTTATACATAAAAAAAGTCAAAAAAAGTTTTATTGTAATCATTCAGTACCTAATCCCACAGGAATATAAGGTTTACCCCTCAAGACATTATTCAATTCTTCCAGAACAGATCGGTTATTCTTTTTAACCGTAGAGATGTAGCCTCTTATCCTAGCAAAGA
>JAYEHY010000089.1:0-2653 GCA_034659695.1 Campylobacterota bacterium
TTACGAAGCTGGAGCTTCGTAACGAGTAAAAAAAACACTAAAAAGTGTTAAGACTGTTCTTCTACACCATCAAGAAAAACTTTTGAATTTTTCTTAGCATGGACTTCGATAGAAATACTTTCTTTATAGGTATCTTATAGTGAGCTATGAAGTGGAGTTTACAAAATTTTGTATAACAAAAGACACCAATATGAGAACTATATAATCGAATATAATTCATAAAAACCTTATGTGGTTTTCATGAATCCTAAATCCCAAGTATCTTCATCAAAGTTTACCAACTCCGGAAGAACATTCTTAAGTGTTGCTTCATTTGCAGCAAACCATTTTAAAATCGTTGCATAGTATTGTGTGACTGATGATGTTGGGATGAGGGTACCTGAGGTACGTTTATCATCTTTTCCCGCAAGAGTAAGATCTGGAAAAGTTCCATGGTTACCAGGTTGTACAGCATCACCAACTGCAAAGTAGCTACCTCCCCAACCATGAGCAGTTCCCCTTCCATTAGTACGTAAGTTTCGACCAAACTCAGAGATACTAAATGTTGTAACTTTATCAGAGATACCAAGATGATCCATCGCTCTTGTAAACTTATCTAAACCAATGCTAATACCACGATATGCTTTTAAGTGTTGTCTAAATTGTGTATTATGCGTATCAAATCCACCAATTGACAAGTTGATAACAACTCTTTTTTCTCCTCTGTCTTTTGCAAGAGAGATGAGTTTTGCAGCAGTGGTAAAACTTTGGATAATTTTACTATCAGCACCACTATCTAAATAGTAGTCATCAAATAGAGGTATTTCAGATAGAGTTTTTCCATAAGAGTCTGTTACACTAGCAAAAGGATCACCTAAGCCATTGATATTTGCCCAATCTTCTAAAAGGTATCCTAGATTGTCATGTACCGTTTTTTGTGACCCCTTAAAGAGTTTTTTAAATAAGTCTCTTCTTTCTGTGTTTAAAAGGTTCCCATATAGTGTTTCATTTACATCAAGCAATGCTTTAGGACCTTCGTAACTATAGTTAAAACCACTTGTGTTCTCTCCATAAAGCATTTTATTACTACCAGATCTTGTTAGATTGATATTCATACCATATATGCTACTGTTTACTTCACTTTCACTATTCCATCTATCTGCTAAACGTCCAAGCCAACCAGTTGGATGAGTAATAGTGCTTGCTACACCTGTTTGTGTCAGGTTCTCTTGTTGGTTATGCGCTCCTAAAAAAGGTGGATAGAGTGAACGGTCACTTTGGAGTTCTTCTTTTGTTGATAGCTGTTTGATATTACCAACATTTTGAATCACTGCACCCTTACCAAGATCAAGTAGGTTTGCAAGTTCAGGCATAGCCCCATGAGTGCCTATTTTCCCCTCAAAATGTTGATCATGAATATACATACTATGTGTGTATATCTCTTCTAAATTTAGTCCATCGGTTCCAGTAGGTATATAAGGATTACCCGCACCTGCATTAAGCGTCAAAAATCCTTTTGCATCACGTAAGGTTCTTAAATGGCTCATCATATCATTATCTTTAATACGTGTTAAACTAGAACGAGCATCTGAATAAAGCTCATATCCTGTTTTAGAGCCATCTGTTTTATCAGTTGGAACAAACATCGTAAAAGAGTCATTACCACCCATGAGTTGCAAAACGACAAGTGCTTTAAAGTCACCAAGGTCTTCTGTTGCATTGGCATATATTTTTGTTGGCATTAAGTATGATGATAAGACAACTGCCATTGAACTTTTTCCTAAAAGTTTGAGAAAATCTCTTCTATCTCTATAATTCATAACTATCTCCTTATTGAACTGAATAGTGGTCTGATGCTACAATAGCTCTTGTAATTGGCATAATAAGTCTTTCATATAACTGTCTTTTTGGTGTTCCAAAGCGTTCTTTACCTACTTCCATCTTAGCCGTTTGGGCAAAGTGCGTCACAATAATATCTCTTGTCTCACTTGGCAGTTTTTCACCCAGTAAACGAATAGAAAGCCAGTCTGTAATCTCTCCTGCTATCAATTTATATACCTCTACATGAAGCATTTTATCGGTATGTTTTGGAATATCTTCATAACTATTTAGCACATTAAGTACTGATTCGTATGCTTCGGGTATATTAAGTAGCAGTTTTGGTTGACCCTCTTTCGTCTCTCCTGCAAAATATGCATCAATTGAGGTGTATCTTTGAAGTATATAATCTCTTTCAAGATTTAAAATATCTATGAGCCAGTTGTTATAGCTAATAGTGTTTGGCATAGTTTTGATATAAATTTCTGGTGCTACAAGCTCTAAAGATTTAAAATCATTTGGAATGAAATCATCTTGGTAAAAGTTAAAAACATTTGGTGCCATGGTTGGTGCTTGTCCAAAGGTACCATATAAAGTGTTATGACCCATATAGTACTTATTGCGTGTCACCCTTATTACGGTTTTTCCAGAAGTCCACTGGGTTGGAGGCTCAACATTAAATGCTCTTAGCATAGCAGTAAATGTTAAGTATGGCTCTTTGATTTTTGTGCCAGTTCCCTGAATGATATCACTCCATAGCTCTTGATCTAAAAGTATCGCACGAACGACCTTTTTTAGATCACCTCCACTTGCTTTAAATACACTTGATACACGAGAAATATATTCTGTACTAGGA
>JAYEHY010000090.1:0-12921 GCA_034659695.1 Campylobacterota bacterium
AAGCCAAAACTTTGATATAATCTCACATAAAAATTAGGGAGACTAAATGCCAGTCATACAAGATGCAATTATAGGTGGTATAGCATGGGAAGCTTTTTCAAAATCTGTTGCTTTTTATAATGAGGAACCAAAAAATATCTAAAGTTAACTAATTACATATAGGTAATATAACTTTACTGTATTATCTATACCATAATAACAAATATACTACAATACCCCATGAACCCTTTAAAACTAAAAAAAGCCCTAAAAACCTCCATCTTCACCCACGAAGAGATAGCCAATCTCTTAAAAGATGAGGTTTCTAATGTCAATGCCAAAATTTCTTATATGGTTAAACAGCAGATATTGATTCGTCTATGATTTGGTTTGGTATATTGCTAATGGTTACAGAGTAGATTTAGACCACCTTGCTGCAAGACTCAAACAGAGTTGTGATTGGCAAGAGAAAGAGGGGGTAAGGTTTGAAGAAGAGATAGTAGAGGATTTGGTTTTGAAACTTCTAAGAAAGCGTATAGAGTCATTGGATATAAAAAGTGCAAAACGAGATATTGAACCGTTTATTTCAGATAGACAAGTTTTAGATATTTGGTCTAAGGAGTTTTTTCTTTCTCTTATTAATGAATTAAAGTTTGAAAATATAATAGTATGAGTGAACTATTGTATAATCCCAAACAAATTCTAACTCCAAATAAGCTATAATAAATTTACCTGAATGGTTCGACTACTGTATATGGGGTTCAACATTAATTTTCGTAGGACATGTAGTCTTTTGGTGTGTGGGCATTTTCATTTGAGTACGGGTAACCTACAAGAAATTGCCCCCTAAAGAGAGACTCTCTCCTACTTTCTGTTAGCTTTTAGAGCCGACTTTTAAGCAGAACGGCCATTTGGGAGAATTAGGTGTTATCATTGCACGCAAGGGCTTCCTTAAAAATTACAGCGAATTATCTGTTTGCTTTGAATTTTTAAGAAATCCCTTACGCACAAGCATAACACTTACTTCATTTTGGGATTTCCCATTAATTACTAACTTTATTCCGGAGAAAAATCATGAATATATTAATAATAGGTGCTGGTGGTAGAGAGTACTCTATAGGCTTGGCATTAAGTAAAGATGAAAATGTAGATAAAATCTACTTTGCACCAGGCAATGGAGCAACAGATGAGTTAGGTGAAAACCTAACAATAAGTGATTTTACGCAACTTGCAGATTATGTTGAAACTCAGAGTATTGACTTAACTATTGTTGGTCCTGAAGGACCATTGGTTGAGGGTATTGTAGATGTATTTGAAGAGAGAGGATTGACTATTTTTGGTCCTTCTGCCCAAGCAGCACAGCTAGAGGGTTCTAAAATCTTTATGAAGAATTTTCTAGCACGTCATAATGTACCTACAGCAAAGTACATTGAAACAGACTCTTTAGAAGATGCATATAAATTTATCAATACTTTAGAGGCTCCCATTGTTGTAAAAGCAGATGGACTTTGTGGTGGTAAGGGTGTAATTATTGCACAAAGTGCAGATGAGGCAAAACAAGCAGCGGGTGAAATGCTTTCAGGTAACTCATTTGGTGATGCGGGTACAAGTATTGTAGTAGAAGAGTTTTTAGATGGTTACGAACTCTCTGTATTTGCTATTTGTGATGGTGAAGATTATGTGGTTTTACCTGCGGCACAAGATCATAAAAGACTACTTAATGGTGATGAGGGACCTAACACAGGTGGTATGGGTGCTTATGCTCCTACACCTTTAGTTAATGATGAAATTTACGCAAAGCTAGATGAGCGTGTAATTGTTCCAACCCTTGAGGGGATGAAGTCTGAAGGTATGCCTTTTAAGGGAGTACTTTTTATAGGTGTAATGGTGGTAAAAGGTGAACCGATTATTTTGGAATATAATGTACGTTTTGGTGATCCTGAATGTGAGGAGTTAATGCCTCTGCTTAAGTCTCCAGCATCAGAACTGTTTTATAAAGCAGCAACTGGTGATTTAAAAAATAGTAATATAGAGTTTCACAATAAATATGCGGTAGGTGTTGTTATGGCAAGTAAAGATTACCCTTACAAGAGTACACCTGCTGCGGAGATTATTATCGATGATATTTACCATGAAGAGTTAAATGAAAATGCACATATATCTTATGCAGGTGTGAGCCGTGGAGATGATGAAAAACTTTATGCAACAGGTGGAAGAGTACTGGTTTGTGTAGGAGTTGGAGATAGCATTAAAGAGGCACAAAAACGTGCATATATGTTAGTAGGTCAAGTGCATTTTGCAGGAAAGCAGTGTCGTACAGATATTGCTTATCAAGCACTTTAGGAGTAGAGATGGTTGAGTTAGATTCTTTACCTATTGCTAGCAGTAAAAAAAGAGTGACGGCATTTGTAATAGATGACCTTATGGTAGCATTTTTATTTTTAATTATTTTTTATGATCAGTTGGCAGCAATAGTTGCTCCTGCCACTTCTGGTGTAATGTCTACTACTGATATGAATTTAATAGAGAGTCAGTTAAGCCAATTTAGTGTAGATAATCTTTTCATTATGCTTAGTATAAAAATACTTTATCATACTATCCCTGTTTGGCAAAATGGAATAACATTAGGAAAATACTTAATGAAGATACAAGTCATTAATGTAAATGATGGATATAAACCTTCATTAATGCAGGCACTTTTACGAGCAGTACTACGTATTACTAGTGAAGTATTTTTCTATTTAGGTTTTTTAATGGCACTTTTTATGCCATTTAAGCAAACATTTCATGATAAATTTTCAAGTTGTGTAGTGGTTGATGCCTAAACTTTTATTTTTGTTCTATTTTTTTATGGGCACGTATAGTGTATATGCTGTAGAATCAAAGAACAAAATTGAAGTTACTGCAAAACATTTAGAATCAACAAAAACAACGGTTAATGCAAAGGGTGGAGTAGTTGTATATTATGATGATGCTGTTATTAAAGCATCATCTGTCTTTTACAATAAAACAACAAAACTTTTACGCTTTGATGGCAATGTTGAAATGATAGGATACAAAGGTACAAAAGAGCATCTTACTCACTTAGAAATACATACAGAAAATCAAGAAGTAACTTTTGAAGAACTCTTCTTTGTTACTGAAAATGATCTGTGGCTTTTTACAGAAAAAGCACGTAAAAGTGAAGGAAATTATACTTTTGGTAGAAGTGTACTTTCAAGTTGTAATGTAAATAATCCTGTATGGAAAATGGTTTTTGCACGTTCTAGCTATGACAGTAAAGAGCAATATATGAAGTTATATGATACTAAAGTATATGTTGCAGATATTCCTATATTTTATACTCCATATATGGCCTTTTCTACTTATAATAAACGAAGTTCAGGGCTACTCTTTCCACTTTTTGGGTACTCGTCTGAGGAAGGTATGGTTTATGAACAACCAATATTCTGGGCTATATCCCCTAGTATGGATATGGAGTTTAATCCACAAATACGTACAAATAGAAGTGTTGGTATCTATTCAACTTTTCGTTTTGCAGACAGTAGACACTCTTCAGGAAAATTAAGAGTAGGATATTTTAAGGACAAGCAGAGTTATGTATCTGAGTATAACCTTCCTAATGATACGCATTATGGTTTAGAGTTTAATTATAAGTCTTCACAAATTATTTCTCATAAGTTATCAAAAGATTTTACTGATGGTTTGTATATTAATACAACATTTTTAAATGATATAGACTATTTAAATTTGCAAAAGACACAAATGAAACATTTTGGTTTGGTACCTCTACAAGAATCAAGGTTAAATTATTTTTTACACAATAACAATTATTATACTGGTATAAATGCAAAATATTTTATAGATACTCGTAAAGTAGATAATGATGATACCCTGCAAATACTTCCATCACTTCAGTTACATAAATACTTAGATCACTTTTTATGGAATAATTTTACCTATAATGTAGATTTTAAAATGAAAAATCTTGATAGGCAAACTGCTGCAACATTAAGTCAAGCAGAACTTAAAATTCCTTTAGAATTTACTGCTTCACTATTTGAGGACTTTCTTAGTTTTTCTCTTACTGAAGATTTTTATTATAGTAAATTCTTTTTTGGAAATGATACTTTTATACATGATAAATTTGAGTATTACAGTCATACTCATAAAGTAAAATTTTTTACAGATTTAACGAAAAACTATGGTAAGTTTATTCATGTATTACAACCCTCTTTTGAATATTTAAAACCTGGTAATGAGAGTGAAAAACCTGTAAGTTTTAATGGTTTAACAGAGGAGCAAAAAGAGCTTTTTACTGTAGGTTTACCAGAAGAGCATTACACCTTTTCACTAAATCACTATTTTTATGATGATAAAATGAAATTAAAATTTTATCAGCGTTTATCACAAATGTATTATGCAGATAGGGTATATAAGTTTTCAGATTTAAGCAATGAAATGCAATACAATTGGAAAAATTGGAAATTTTATAATGATATTGTTTATGCACCCCAATACAATAAAATACGTGAATCATCAACAAGAATTTCTTTAGATGAAGAAATCTATAAAGTAAGTTTAGGGCATACGTATAAAAAAGTTTTAGAAGATCAGCCAAATATCCTACCTGCTAATGATTTGAGTCTAAGTTTTGTATATAATTATAGTGATAAGGTAAAAATGCATGGGGGCTTTACTTATAATATAGATGAATCTTCTAGTAAGCAATGGAAATTTGGTGGAAGATATAAAGAAGATTGTTGGAGTGTTGGAGCATCCATTAGGCAAGAAATAACACCAAGACCTACAGGTTATACGACAGATAATACTTTTTATATTCAGTTTAGCTTTATCCCTTTTGTTAGTTTTGGAACAGGAGATGTAAAATAATGTTAGCACCTATTGAAGAGATAGATAAGGCTTTAGATATTTTGGCTTTACCCAAGTTGATTACTAAAGCAGATATTAAAAAGCAATACTATTTTTTTGCAAAGAAATATCATCCAGATAAAGGGGGCGATGCTCAAGAAATGGAACAAATTAACTATGCTTATGACTTTTTGATGAAGTATATAGAAGAGTTTCGTTATACTTTTGATGAAAATGAAGTCAATAAACAATTTCCAGGAATAGACTATGCCCAGCAATTTAAACCCTAATGTACACTTTATAGATAAAGCAGATGCCGCGGCTAAACTTATAGAGACTTTGCCTATTGAATTGCTTCAAGATAATGAAACGGTCATTATTGGTGTAAGTGAAGAGGGTGTTTATTTCTCAAGTCAAATTGCAGATGCAGTTGAGTCACAGATGGATGTTTTGCTTACAGAAGCTATCGTTGCTCCAAATAACCAAGAGTTAGCTATAGCAATGGTATCAGAGACAGAAGAAGTTGTAATGCATAAAGCACTTATAGATGCTTTTGACATTAATGAAGACTATGTTTACAGTGAAGCACAACGTAAATATGAAGATGAAGTATTGACATATGTATATAAATATCGTCAAGGTAAAGATTTAGTGTCATTAAAAGGAAAATATGTAGTTTTAGTAGATGAGTGTATTGAAACAGGGCTTACAATGATGGTAGCTCTAAAATCGGTTATTAAGAGAGAGGCTAAAAATATCTATATCGCAACTCCTATTTTAGATAAGAATGTATATAAGAATTTACTCTCTGTTTGTGATGGTGTTTTTTGCCCTTATAAGATACAAGATTATATTTCGATAGAATACTACTACGAAAACTTTGAAAAGTTAGACTTTGATACTATTTTGGAAATCGTAAAATATCAAGAAAATAAAAATAAATTAGAAAATAAAAAGGATTAATATTAATATGCAAGAACAGACAATCGAGATAAATGTAAACAGTTTAAATGAGATATATGAGTGTAATAAAGTAGCAAAACAAGCAAGTGGTGCAGTCATGTATAGACAAGGTAAAGCGGTACTTATTGCAGCAGTTGCTATAGATGAAAAAGCTGTAGATGAGGATTTTCTTCCTTTAACTGTTCAATACATGGAGAAATCTTATGCTGCTGCAAAGATTCCTGGCGGATTTATTAAAAGAGAGACAAAACCAGGAGATTTTGAGACTTTAACTTCACGTATTGTTGACCGTTCATTAAGACCACTATTTCCAAAAGGTTTTCATTTTCCTGTAACCATTAGTATTATGGTTGTAAGTTCAGATGATGAGGTAGATATGCAAGTTGCTGCACTTCATGCAGCTAATGCAGCACTCTACATTTCTGACATTCCTTTTTCTAAAAGTATTGCTGCGGTACGTATGGGAACAGTGGGTGATGATATTGTTGTTAATCCTACACTGTCACAACAAGCAAATAGTGAACTCGATCTTTTAGTTGCAGGTTCAGGTAAAGATATAGTCATGATAGAGATGCGTACTTTAGCTACCCAAGAAGATTCAGTACAACATGCAAATGAGTTTAATGAGTCTGCACTTGTAGAGGTCATAGCAATGGCGGCAGATGCTATAGAGAGTGCAACATCAACATATGAAGAGTTATTTACCCCTTTAGTAAGAGAGCCATTGACGCTTGTATTGGCAGAAGAAAAAATAGATGATACTCTCTATGCATTTATAGAAAATGGTTATGCAGAAGATGTAGAGAAAGCTATTTCACATATGGCAAAAAGTGAACGTTCTACAGAACTTAAAAAAGTACGTACTAAAATTATGGAAGCATTAGAATCAGCAGGAAATGGGGCAGAAAAAGAGTTAGTTTCTAAAGTACTTGAGCGTTACAAAAAAACGGTTGTAAGAGCTATGATACTCGATAAAAATATTAGAGCAGATGGAAGAGAGTTAGATGAGGTAAGACCTATCAGTATAGAGACAAATCTTTTACCTTCTGTACATGGTTCATGTCTCTTTACAAGAGGACAAACACAAGCATTAGTAACGGTAACATTAGGAGATAAAAAAGATTCTCAAATGTATGAATTAATTACGGAAAAAAATTCTCTTTCAGAAAAGTTTATGGTACATTATAATTTTCCTGGATATTCGGTTGGAGAGGCAAAATATATTGGAGCTCCAGGAAGAAGAGAATTAGGACATGGTAATCTTGGAAAAAGAGCTATAGAACCAGCAATAGACCTCTCGTATGATGGTAGTATTCGTTTAGTTTCAGAAATCCTAGAGAGTAATGGTTCATCTTCTATGGCTACTATCTGTGGAGGCTCTTTAGCACTTCGTGGTGCAAAAGTAGGTATGGTAAACCTTGTCGCAGGTATTGCAATGGGTCTAGTAACAGATGGTGATAAATATGCAGTTCTTACAGATATTATGGGTCTTGAAGATCATGATGGAGATATGGACTTTAAAGTAGCAGGAACTAAACATGGTATTACCGCTTTGCAAATGGATATTAAGTTAGGTGGTATAGAATTATCTGTTTTAAAAGATGCATTAGAAAAAGCAAGTAAGGGTAAAAACCATATACTAGAGCTTATGGAAGAGGCTGAATCAACGATAAAAACAAGTGCTGCACTCCCAACAACAGAGCACTTTACTGTTCACCCAAGTAAAATAGGTGACATCATAGGAAAAGCAGGTGCAACAATTCGTGAAATCATAGAAAAGTTTGAAGTAAGTATTGATCTTGATCGTGATGTAGGTGGTGTAAAAGTTGCTGGTGGTGACAAAGAAAAAGTAGAAGCTGCAAAAGCACATATAGAGAACATTGCCTCTGCACCAGTAAAGAAGCAGATGGTTTATAAAGTAGGTGAAGAGTACAAGGGTAAAGTAAAAAGAATTGTAGATTTCGGACTTTTTGTTGAGATGCCAGATGGCTTTGATGCACTTTTACATATCTCTAAAGTAGCAAAAGAGAGAGTAAATAATCTTCCAGAACGTTATAGTGAAGGTGATGAAATAACCGTTGTTGTGATGGAACAAAAAGGTAAAAAAGTAGAGTTGGCTACATTGGAATTTTTAGCTTAAGTTAAATTTATTTTAGTTATAATTTCGCGTTTAACAAAAGTGATTTAGTAGGGAAATGTAAGCATTTATGTTTATGTTGGTAATGGAAACATTATTTACGCTATCCGAACAGGCTTTTATAACAGTCGAAGAGACTTAAACTCTATATAATTTTAAGGATATAAAATGAAAAAGTTTTTCTTACTTTTCTTAGCACTTGGTGCTGTTGCATTTGCTGGTGAAGCAGATGGTGAATCTATGATTAAAGCATACTCAGTAGTTGCTGCTGGTGTTGGTCTTGGTCTTGCTGCTCTTGGTGGAGCTATCGGTATGGGTCACACTGCTGCTGCAACTATTGCTGGTACTGCTAGAAACCCAGGTCTTGGTGCTAAACTAATGACTACAATGTTTATTGCTCTTGCGATGATTGAAGCACAAGTTATCTATACACTTGTTATTGCTCTTATTGCTCTTTATGCTAACCCATTCTTAGGTTAATATTAAAGAGAGTAAAAGGTTGTGATGGTATAATCCCGTCACAACTTTTTGTTATCCCTCAGTTTTAAAGTTTCTATAGTACTTCAACTATATATCCACAGTGCGTCAGTGGTGGAACGGTAGACACGCTACCTTGAGGGGGTAGTGCCCTAGTGGTGTGGAGGTTCAAATCCTCTCTGACGCACCATCTTAATGGCTTTTCATAGCCTCTTTAAAAATCTTCAATTTTCTCAAAAATCAATTATTAAATGCTACTAATTTAACTTAAAAATAATATGCAACAGTTAGCCTCAGATGATATTAAAACTCTTTAACCTCTCTCATTAGCAAGCTTTGATAAAATGTAATCTAATAATTTTTAATACTTGGAACAACATATATGGCAAAAGCAAAACAAGAAGAGTCAATAGAAAAACAACTATGGAAAGCCGCAGATAAACTACGAAAAAATATAGATGCCGCAGAGTATAAGCATGTGGTGATGGGGCTTGTGTTTTTGAAGTATATCTCTGATAGTCTTGATTTCTCAGTCCATTATACTATTGGTTCAAGGCAGACTATATGACTCTAAAAGATTGGAAAATAAAATTGGTATGATTTCAAAAGATGATTTTGAGAATTTGAAAAAAGAGTTAAAGGAGTTGCTAAATGTGTAAGTTTTCTCCCTCTAGCAAAGCTAAAGGGCATCCCGAAGGCAATTGTAGGGGTATTATGCCATATTGTGTAGTAAATGTCAAAGGGTGGTGGTTATGCAATTTTATTTAGCTTTTTCAAAAATCGGGACACTGTCTCGGAAATTCAAATTTCCAAACAAAGAGGAGTTTCAGAGACTTTTGGAGAGTGAAGATGAATGAGTGGAGAGAAGTTAAAGTTGGAGATATTGCCAATCTGTATCAAGGGTTAGCAATAAACAAAAAAACAGACTATTTACTTGTTGAAAAATCTTCTTTGCCATTGTTAAGAATTAAAGACTTACAAGAAAACACTCAAGAGTTTTTTATAAACGATATAGATGCTCCTACAAAATGTATTGCTAAAGAAGATGACTTAATTTTTACTCGTACTGGAATTGTAGGTATGGTTTTTATGGGCAAAAAAGGTGTAGTACACAATAACTGTTTTAGAATAGTTCCAAAAAATGATGAGATGTACCTCCCTTTTTATTATCATTATTTCAATCGTGAAAATATGAGAGATTATTTAACTAATATTTCTGCTGGTTCTGTTCAACCTGATATGAACCATAGCATATTTAAAACAGTTAAAGTGCCATTCCCACCACTCAAAGAACAAAAAGCAATAGCAGAAGTTCTAAGCTCCCTTGATGATAAAATCGACCTCCTCCACCGCCAAAACAAAACCCTTGAAGCGTTAGCACAAACACTTTTTAGACAATGGTTTATTGAAGAGGCTGAGGATGAGTGGGAAGAATACGAAGTAAGAGATTTTGCTACTCATAAAAAAGTTAGTATAAAACCTGCACAAAATCCTAATGATGAGTTTTTACATTTTAGCTTACCTGCTTTTGATACAAATGAAGAACCAAATATTGAATTGGGTTCAGATATTAAAAGTAATAAATATCAAGTAGAACCTTTTTCAATTTTAATGTCAAAACTAAATCCAAAAACACCAAGAGTTTGGGATATATATTTTGAGCCTAAAGAAAATTCCATCTGTTCAACTGAATTTCAAGTAATACAACCAAATAAAAAAGGGCTTTTTCCTTTTGTATCAACACTTTTGAAATCAGATAAAGTAACTGGTGAATTAGCAATGTCAGCTTCAGGAACAAGTGGAAGCCATCAAAGGGTTAAACCTGATGATATTTTCAATATCAGTTTTGTTACTCCATCAATTGAAAGAATGAAAGAGTTTTCAGAATTATTAGAAGCAAACTATTTAAAACAAATAAAAAATCAAAATCAAATTAAAACACTTGAAAATATGAGAGATACACTTTTGCCTAAGCTTATGAGTGGTGAAGTTAGGGTTGAAATATGAATGATTTAGAAAAACGAAAATTTCAAATTCATTATTATTTTGATGATGATTCACATAGTATGAATGCTTTTGTGAGAAATAAAGCAGAAAAAGATTTTTTAGATGCTATTCGACAGATTGGTTCAGTGATAGATAGTGAATTAAATGTTGAAACATTAGCTTACGAAGAGGGTGGTTTAAAAGAATATATTTTAATTGGATTCTTAGGTACAGTTGGATTTTTAGCACCTTCTATCAATGATGTGATTACACACTATGTAACTAAAGATGCAGAAGATAGAGAGCTAGATAAAAAAATAAAACGAGAGACATTAAAAAGTTTAGAGTTAGATAATACAAAAAAAGAACAAGTATTAGATGAGGAAATTAGCTCAAAACTAGATGACAAGCAAACAATAAGATATATTTCAAATTTCTATACACAAATAAATAATTATGAAAAAATTCAAAAAATAGGTTTTAAGGATATTGAAAATGATAACGAAGAATATATCGTTGAAAGAAAATATTTTAAAAATTTTATTTTAGAAGATACTAAAGATATTATAGAAGATGAAAATGCGATGATAGAAATTATTTCACCAATATTGAAAGAGGGTAAGTTTAAGTGGAAAGGTTTATATAATGGAGATAAAATAGACTTTAGTATGGGTGATTACAATTTTAAAAAAGAAGTTATTGAGGGTAAACATACATTTTCAAATGGTAGTTTTATTGAGTGTAGGTTACAAATAACCATAACTTATGATGATTTTGGAGATGAAAAAAGACGAAACTATTCTGTTAAAGAAATTTTTGGTATTCAAGAATTATCACAAGGAACAATAATATTAACAAAAAGTGGTAAAAAGAAAAAAAGAAATGAAAGGCAAGGCTCTCTATTTGACCTTGATAAAGAATGAAGTAATGATTAAAATAATAAAAAATGAAATAGAACTTTTCGCCATTGAACTCTTGGAAAAGCTAAATATGACGAATATGCCATATTTAAAATGGAGCAAATATGCCTAAGCAACCACAACCCACACAATTTCTACTCTATAAAACCGACAACAACAAGATAAAAGTAGATGTTTTAATAGAAAATGAAACAGTATGGCTTACACAAAAACAACTAGCAGAGCTTTTTGATAAAGATAGAAGTGTTATTACTAGGCATATTAACAATGTTTTTAAAGAGGGAGAGTTAGAAGAAAAAAGCAATGTGCAAAATTTGCACATTGCAAATTCGGATAAGCCTGTTAAGTTCTATAATTTAGATGTTATTATCTCTGTAGGGTACAGAGTCAAATCGCTGCAAGGTACTAGATTTAGACAGTGGGCAACAAGCCATCTAAAAGAGTTTATCATCAAAGGTTTTACTATGGATGATGAGAGGCTTAAAGACCCAAGACAGATATTTGGTAAAGATTATTTTGATGAGCAACTAGAGAGAATTCGAGATGTACGAAGCAGTGAGCGAAGAGTTTATCAAAAGATTACAGATATATATGCACAGTGTAGTGCTGATTATGACCCAAGTCATCAAATAAGCCAAGATTTTTTTGCTACTGTTCAAAACAAACTCCATTGGGCAATAGTGGGTGAAACTTCTGCTGAGATTATTTATAACAGAGTAGATAGTAACAAACAAAATATGGGTTTAACAAGTTGGAAAAATTCACCTCAAGGCAAAATACGAAAAACTGATGTAGTAGTAGCTAAAAATTATCTACAAGAAGAGGAGCTAAACTTTTTTAATAGAATAGTAACTATGTACCTTGACTATGCAGAACTTCAAGCTAGTAATCAGAAAGTGATGTATATGAAAGATTGGGCTATAAAGCTTGATGCTTTTTTACAATTTCACGAAAAAGAAGTGCTAGAACATAAAGGTAAAATCTCAAAAGAAGTTGCTGTTGCTTTAGCCTTGCAAGAGTATGAGAAGTATCGCGAAATTGAAGATAAAAACTATCTATCTGATTTTGATAAACTACTACTAGATATGGAAAATGACAATGAGTAACAAAATAACCGAAAATGAAATAGAACTTTTTTCCATAGAGCTTTTAGAAAAACAAGGTTTTGAATATATCTATGCTCCTGATATAGCACCTGACTCAGATGCTCCTATGAGAGAATCATTTGAAGATGTATTACTCAAAGAAAAACTAACAAACTCCCTAACTACAATCAACCCAACTGTAGGAAATGAGCAAATAGAATATGCTGTAAAACAATGTGAGAGACTAAAAACAACAGAGCTTTTAACAGATAATGAAACCTTTCATAAAATGCTTACAGAGGGTATAACTGTTGAAGTTCAAAAAGATGGTGTAACTCGTGGTGAGATAGTTAAGCTTGTAGATTTTGATGATATATCTAGGAGTCTGTCGGATACATCATCCATTTTGTCCACATAAGACATCAAAACTTTTTTAAAAATAAGTAATCCTTATATTTTATAGATATTTTCTTACTATATCTCTCCTTTTTACTCTTTTGCC
>JAYEHY010000091.1:0-1212 GCA_034659695.1 Campylobacterota bacterium
TTACCTTATTATGCTATACTATTTTGTAAGATTAATATGAAAAAGGATTATGTATGATAGAAGCAACATTAGCAGACTTAAGACAATCTGCATCATTTTTTAAAACAACCCAAGTGGTACACATAGTCAATGGTAGAAAAAAAGAGGACATCGGTTACTTTGTGCCTACCATCTTTAAAGACAAGTTTGAAAGCTTTTTAATGGAGCTAGAAAAAGATAAAAAAAGAAAATTGTTACACCGCATAGCCAAGGCAAGTGCCAAAGACTCTGTAGGTGATGGGGCTGTAGATGATGGTATTGAGTAGAGGGGATATTGTGTTGGTTAACTTTAACCCTGCTAAGGGTGGAGAAATAGGTAAACTGAGACCTGCCATCATCTTAAGTGACAGTGATGACAATGAGATTTTAGAAACCGTCATCGTCGTACCTCTTTCTACACATATAGAAGAAGATGCTCTACCCTATAGATACCTCATCCACAAAAGAGATAAACTGCATAAAGATTGTGATGCCTGTATCTATGAGGTACGAGCGTTATCGAAAATACGCATTAAAGAAAAATTGTCAATGCTAAGTGATGAAGAACTAGGTATTATTCAAGATTCTCTTTGTCAGATAGTGAAGTAATGCCATGAAACTCTACGAACTACAAGCCATCGCGAAACGATTAAATAATTTTACTTTCATCAGCCGTGCAAGACGCATAGAAGACAACACTCTCGAAATCATGTTTGATAAGTCTGAGAGTTATTTTTTTAACCTTACGAGAGGTCATAGCTTTGCCTACAAAGCACCTTCTCAAAGACCTTTGCAAGGATATAATGCACCCTTTGACACACTCTTACACTCGTTAATGAGTGGGGGTAAACTCATAGGGGTAGAAATACCCAATGACGACAGGATGTTACGTTTTACTATAGCCCCTAAAAGTTCTTATAAAGACAAAATTATCTACCTGCAACTTGAGTTTACAGGTAAAAATACCAATGCTATACTTATAGATGACAATGAAGTCATTATAGAAGCCTTACGACACATAGATGCTGACAGCTCTTTTAGAGTCATACGTCCAGGAGTAGAACTGCTTGGTATTCCTCCTAGGGGTCTGACCTCAGATGATTTGTTGCGAAGCAATGACTCGTCTGCGGGTCTGACCCCCAAGATTTCAGATGATTTGTTGCGAAGCAATGACTCGTCTGCGGGTCTGACCCC